>CAIPVK010000269.1 GCA_903868455.1 uncultured Opitutia bacterium | reverse complement strand
GCCGTCTGGCAGGCGCGCCGCCTCGGCGCCGACGCGCGCGGCTTCGCCGCCTTCCACGGCACGGGCTTCAGCGCCCGCTTCAAGGGTCCCGCGCGCGAGCTGCTCGCCAAGCCGAAGGCTTTCCTCGATTGGCTGGCGGGCTTCCCGCCGACGACCCCGACGCCGCCCGCCGAGGGCTTCCTCTGAGTCAGGCGCGCTCGTGGCGGCCGTCCGGTCGCCGCCGCAGCGCGCCCTCGATCTCCAGGCGCGTGAGCGTCACGGCCGCGGACGCGACGTCCGCGCCGCTCGCGGCGGCGAGCGAGGCGGCGTCGTGCGCCTCGCCCCCGCCGAAGTGCGCGAGCGCGGGGTCCTCGGCCGCGTCCGTCGTCGGCGCGACGACCGTCGGGCCCTCGCCGAGCTCCTCCAGCACCTGCTCGGCGGAGGTGACGAGCGTGGCGCCGTCGCGGATGAGGGCGTGGCAGCCGCGGCTCGCCGGGCTGTCCGCTCGCCCGGGCACGGCGCAGACGGTCCGCCCGAGCTCCGAGGCGAAGCGCGCGGTGATCTGGCTCCCGCCCGCCACGTCGCTCTCCACCACGACCACCGCGCGGCAGAGCGCGGCCACCAGCCGGTTGCGCTGCGGGAAGGTCCGGGTGTCGGGCGGGCGCCCGAGCGGGAACTCCGAGAGCACGCAGCCGGTCTCGGCCATGCGGCGGCGCAGGCGGAGCGCGGACGAGGGATGCGTGCGTTCCAGGCCGTGGCCGAGGACGGCGGCCGTGCGCCCGCCCGCCTCCAGCGCGCCCTCGTGGGCGGCGAGGTCGATGCCCTCCGCCAGGCCGCTCACCACCCACCATCCCGCGCGGGCGAGCCCCGCGGCGATCTCCCGCGCCCGCGCCTGCCCGTAGGGCGTGCAGCGGCGCGTGCCGACGACCGCGACGGCGCGCGCGTCGGGCGTCGCCGCTCCCTCCGCGTAGAGCGCCAGCGGCGGGTCCCAGAGATGGCCGAGCGCCTCGGGCCACCCCGGCTCGCCCACCGAGAGGATGCGGAACCCGAGGCGCGCCGCCCGCGCTCGCTCGGCCGCGCAGTCGAAGCGCGCCTCGCGCAGGGTCTCGGCCGTGGCGGGGCCGACGCCGGGGACGGCGAGGAGCTCCTCGCGAGAGGCGCGCAGGGCCCGGCCGAGGTCGCCGCCGAAGGCCTCGGCGAGGCGGCGCGCGGTGACGGGACCGACGCCCGGGAGGGCGTTGAGGAGGAGGCGTTGGTCGGCGGGCGAGTCGGGCGGGGCGCTCATGCCCCGTCGTTCGCCGCCCGGCGCGCGCGGCGCAAGGCGGGGGACAACCCAGCGAGCAGCTGGGTGGTCCGCACCGGGGTCTCCCCCTCGGCCTCCGCCAGCGCGTCGGCCGCCATCCCGTGCCACGTCGCGGCCGTCGCCACCGCCTCGAGCAGGCCGAGGCCGAGCTCGGCCCGGGCCGCGACCACCGCGGTCACCATGCCGGCGAGCAGGTCGCCGCTTCCGCCGCGGGCGAGCACGGGACCGCCGTGCGGGACATGGAGGGTGCGGACGCCGTCCGTCACGCAGGTCAGCGGCCCCTTCAGGACCACCACCGCGCTCAGGCGTCGCGCGAGGCGCGCCGCGGCGGCGGGCGTCGGCGCGCCTCCGCCCAGCCGGCGGAACTCCCCGGCGTGGGGGAGGAGGACGCGTCCCGCGGCGCGGGAGCCGCGCCGGACGACGTCGGGCCGGAGCGCGTCGGCGTCGAGCACGAGGAT
>CAIPVK010000268.1 GCA_903868455.1 uncultured Opitutia bacterium | reverse complement strand
CGCGAGGACAACGAGCGCCGGCTCCTGCGCGAGGCGCTCGCCCGCGCCGGAGGCAACCGGACCAAGGCCGCCGAGCTCATGGGCATCAGCCGCCGCACCCTCCATCGGAAGCTGCTGCAGTGGCCCGAACTCGACACCTCGCCCCAAGGCTGACAAACCCCTCCCCATGCGCCTCCCGCTCCTCGCCCTTCTCCTCGCCGCGCCGCTCGGCGCGGCCAACGTCGCCGGCACCGACGCGCTCGCCGCGAGCCTCGGGGTCGAGCTCGGCCGCCATTTCGAGACCGAGGGGCGCAAGCATCGCATCGATTTCCGCGGGACGCTCCCCGCGCTCGAGGCGCTCGATTCCGGCAAGGCCGACCTCGCGGTCGTCCTCCAGCGCGACGGCGAGGAGCTCGACCGACTCCCCTCCGGCAAGAGGCTGAGGATCTTCCCCCTGGGCGCCGTCGCCGCCTATGTCTACGTCCATCCCGCGCTCGACCTCCGCGAGGTCGACCTCGCCACGCTCGCCGGCATCTTCGGCGCGGGCCAGAAGGCGGACTACAAGTTCTGGTCCGACGTCCCCGGCGTGGGTTTCCAGGAGCCCATCCTCGCGCTGACCTCGGGCGACGAGACCCATCCCAGCACGACGCTCTTCAACGGCATCGCGCTCGCCGGCCGCCCCTACCGGGCGAACGTCCGCCTCCGTCTCCCCGCCGCCCAGGCCGCGGAGACCCTCTCGGCCCGCACCAACGCGATCCTCGTCTCGGCGTCGCCGATGCCCGACGGCGTGGGCCGGCTCCTGCGCGTCTCCGACGGACGCGAGGGCCGGTCCAAGACCGCGTACTCGCCCGACGACACCAACATCTACAACGGCGACTACCCGCTCCGCCTCCCCGTCGTGCTCTGCGTGCCCGAGGACAAGCTCGCCGCCCAGAAGGCGACGGTCGCCTGGCTCCTGTCGGACGTCGCCGCCAGCGCCCTGCGCAAGGCGAGCTTCGTGCCGACGCCCGCCCCCATCCGGGAGCGCCTGACGCAAAGGCTTGACAGCAAGTGAGCCGCCGAGTCTCCTTTCCCCTCAGTCGCGGGCGTAGCTCAATTGGTAGAGTACCACCTTGCCAAGGTGGATGTTGACGGTTCGAATCCGTTCGCCCGCTCCACTTTCCGGCTCCCGCCTCAGGCGGGAGCCGTCGTTTGGGGGCCCTTCCCGAGACGGGCGGTGATGACGAGGCCCCTCGGCCGGTTGGCCTCCGCCCGCGCCCAGCCGCCGTGCAGCTCGGCCACCTGGCGGACGATGCTCAACCCCAGCCCCGCCCCGCCCTTCCGGCGCGAGCGGTCCGCCCGGTAAAGCCGGTCGAAGATCCGCCCGAGGTCGGCCTCGGCCACCCCGGGACCGTCGTCGGCCACGCGGATGAGGTCCCCTTCCACCCGCACCGTGACGCGCGTCGCGCCCCGGGCGTGCTGGAGGGCGTTCTCCACCAGGTTCTGGGCGACGCGACGGGACTGGACGGGGTCCGTCGCGCCGGAGCGGTCGGCGATCTCCGCGACGAGCTCGACGCCCCCGGCCCGCGCGCGATCCGCCGCCGCCTCGACCGCCTCCGTCGCCGCGTCCGCGAGCGCGCCCGCCTCCGCCGCGGGGGTGGCGCCGCTCTCGAGCGTCGCGAGGGCGAGCATGCCCTCGAGGAGGTCGCCCAGCCGGCGCGACGCCCCGGCGATCTTGCCCGCGAAGAGCGCCTTCCCCGCGTCGTCGAGCGTCGCCATGTCCTGCGCGAGCGTCTCCGCGTAGCCGCGCAGGATGGTCACCGGCGTCCGCAGGTCGTGCGACAGGGCGGCGAGGAACTCGCGCTCCGCCGACTGCAGCCGGCGCAGCTGGGTGACATCCTCGGCGACCAGGATGACGCCGCCCGTGTCCGCGCCGCCCGAGCCGGAAGGCGCCGCGGACACGCGTATCCAGATATCCGCCGCCGGCGCGCGGTTCAGCGCCAAGGTCCCCTCGGCGCCTCCCGCGTCGCGCGCGCGTCGCAGCAGGTCGATGAGCTCGGCGCTCCGGGCGAGCGGGACGAAGGAGGCGCCCTCGTCGCCGACGGCGAGGCGGAAGAGCGCGCGGGCCGCGGGGTTCGCCAGCCGCAGGCGGTCCTGCGCGTCGACCACCACGATGGCCTGGGACAGCCGCGACAGCAGCTCGCCGAGCCGTCGCTCGTGCCCGTCGCGCAGCGCCGCCTCCGAACGCGCGCGGGATTCCACCGCCGCGAACACCGCGCCCAGCCCCAGCAGGCGCGCCACGGGGTCGTCCGGCGCCGCCCCGGCGTCGCCTCCCGCGAGCGTGCGTCGGATCCAACGAAGGTGCGAGGCGAGGCGCGCGCCCAGCCAGAGCGCCGCGCCCGCGAGCGCGGCGAGCAGCATCCAGGACGCGGCGTCTCCCATGCGCGCCAAGATGGCGACGCGCGCCCCGGGTGCGAGCGCGAAGCCGCCCTCAGCCCTGGGCGCGATACCCCACCCCGCGCACGGTCTCGACGACGTCGCCCGCGCGCCCGAGTTTCTCCCGCAGGCGGCGCATGTGCGTGTCGACCGTCCGCGTCTCGATATCGGGGGCGTAGTTCCAGACGTCCTCCAGCAGCCGCTCGCGCGTCTGCACCCTGCCCTTCCGCTCGACCAGCGTCCGCAGCAGCTTGAACTCCGTAGCCGTGAGCTCCACCGGCTTGCCCTCGGCCGTCACCTCGTGGCGGTCGAGGTCGATGACGACCGACCCGGCGGCGAGGCGCGTCTCGGGGGCGGCCGCGGCCGACTTGGCGCGCTTGGCCAAGGCTTGGATGCGCAGCACCACCTCGCGCGCGTCGAAAGGCTTGGCCACATAGTCGTCCGCCCCGCCCTGGAGTCCCTTCAGCCGGTCATCCGTCTCGCCCTTGGCGGTCAGGAAGAGAACCGGGGTGTCCTTGAGCAGCGCGTCCGCCCGGATCATCCGCAAGAGCTGGAGCCCGTTCAACTCGGGCATCATGACGTCGAGCACGATGACCTCGGGTCGGAGGTCGCGCGCAAGGCCGAGCACCCTCAATGGGTCGTTCACCGCCCGGACAAGGAAGCCGGCCTGCTTCAGCTTGTATTCCAGCAGCTCGGTGACGTCCGATTCGTCGTCGACCACCAAGACACGCTTCTCAAGGGTCCCGCTCATGGGTGAAGATTGCGAAAAAGCGCGTCCTTGAACGAGCCTATATGTCAAAAATGGCTACCAAGTGACATATTCATAAACTGCTGACTATTAATGTTTTGTGCTAATGTTTCTAGGGTGAATCCGACTTGTCACCTCGCTGACACCCTACCCTGTTCTACGTGGAACAGTCACCCGTGCGGGCCGCCTTCAAAGCCACCATGAGGAGGCTGATATCCGAGGGGTTGACTCCGCTGATCCGGGAGGCCGCTCCCAGGTGGTCAGGCTTAACCTGCCCAAGCTTGAGTTGGGCCTCCTTCCGTAGCCCCTTCACGGCCTGATAGTCCCATCCTCTGGGAATAACCCAATGGTCTAAGTCCTGAAGTTTGACAGCCAGGCGCTGCTCTCGCTCGAGATATCCCTTGAATCGGATGCGATAGAGTGTCTCCTCAAGGCACGCAGGGTCCAAGGACTTCATTCCCCCCGGAAGATCCTCTGGGATGATTTCGGGCTGTTTTCGTAGGACCTCCCCTAGGATACCCCCCTTAATGGTCAATTTTTCTGCCATCGAGACCCAGTGCTCAACGGCATCTGCCTTACGTCTAATCATCTCATAACGTTTATCATCAATGAGATTGAGAGATTTTGCCGCTTGATAGCAGCGCAAATCCGCGCTCCCATGATTGAGAAGGAGACGATGCTCCGCCCGGCTGGTGAACATCCGGTAAGGCTCCTTGGTACCCTTGGTGACAAGATCGTCGACCAAGACCCCGAGGTAGGCTTGGTCTCTTTTTAAAACCAAAGGGGGCCCTCCAAGGGCCTTCGCGCCGGCGTTGGCCCCCGCTAGCAGACCCTGGCCCGCGGCTTCCTCATAGCCGGAAGTCCCGTTGATCTGGCCGGCGAAGAATAGGGATTCCACCTTCTTGGATTCCAAGGTCGCATGGAGCTGGGTGGGGGGCGCAAAATCGTATTCCACCGCGTAGGCGGGGCGAATCATCACCGCCGCCTCCAGACCCGGAACCGTTCGAACCATTTCCAATTGAACCTCGAAGGGCAGGGAGGTGGAGAGCCCGTTGATATACCATTCATTGGTATTGAGCCCTTCCGGCTCCAAAAAGAGCTTATGGGTCTCCTTGTCGGAGAACTTGACGAACTTGTCCTCGATGGAGGGGCAATAGCGCGGGCCGACCGATCGAATCTCCCCTCCATAGAGAGGGGAGCGGTGGAGGTTGGCGGCGACGATGGCTCCGGTGGCACCCGTGGCCTCGGTCATCCAGCAGGATACTCGCCGGCTGCCAGGCTCCCATCCGAGCAAGGTTTGCCCCGGATGTTCCACGTGGAACAAACCGTCCTTAGATCGACTGTCGTAGAACCCGAAAAGGGCAGGGCAGGGGTCGCTCGGCTGCTCCTCGCATTTGCCGAAATCGATGGTCGACCCAAGG
>CAIPVK010000267.1 GCA_903868455.1 uncultured Opitutia bacterium | reverse complement strand
CTCCGCCTCGGCTGGCGCCTGCTCGGCCGGCTGCGCGGCGACCGGGCGGTGTTCGAGACGACCTCGGGGCTGGTGGTGCTCGACATCGGCTCCGCCCACCAGCGCGTCCTTTTCGAGCGCATCCTCGCGGAGGTCGCGGCGACCGAGCCCGTCTCCCAGCCGCTCCTCCTCCCGGTCCCGATCGAGCTCGAGCCCCTGCCCGCCGCGGTGCTCCGCGAGCAGGAGGCCTTCCTCGTCCGCTCCGGCTTCGCCCTCGAGCCCTACGGCCGCAACTTCTGGCGCCTGAACGCGGTGCCCGCCTGGCTCGAGCCGGGCGAGGCCGAGGGGTTCCTGCGCGACCTGCTCGGCGAGATGGCGCGGCGCGAGGGCGAGTTCGCCAAGCCCCACCTCGCCGCCGAGGCCCTGGCCCGGCTGGCCGTGCGTCGCGGGCGCCACCGCACGGACGCGCTCTCGGACGCCGAGCTCCTGGACCTCGTCGACCGGCTCTTCCGCACCGGCCAGCCCGGGACGGACCCGATCGGTCGGCGCACCTACGTCGAGCTGGCCGACGGCGACCTCGACCGCCGGCTCGGGCGGGCCTGAGTCAGCGCCGACGCCGCGCGCGCCCGCCTCCCCTGGGCTTCTCGCCACGGAGCGCCGCCAGCTGGTCGCGCAGGTGGGCCGCCCGCTCGAACTCGAGGCGGTCGGCCGCGGCCAGCATCTCGGCCTCGAGCTCCGCCACCACGCTCGCCGCGTCCCGGTCCGCCGGGGCCTTGCCGGTGACGGGGTCGGCCGCGGGCGCGAGGCCCGCCTCGATCGGCCGCTCCACCGAGCGCGGGACGATGCCGTGGAGGGCGTTGTGCTCGGCCTGGCGCCGGCGGCGGTCGGCGCAGGTGGCGAGCGCGCGCTCGAGCGAGCGCGTGCGCACGTCGGCGTAGAGCAGGACGCGGCCCTCGACGTGGCGCGCGGCGCGCCCGGCGGTCTGGACGAGGCTGGTCTCGCTGCGCAGGAAGCCCTCCTTGTCGGCGTCGAGGATGCCCACCAGTCCGACCTCGGGCAGGTCGAGGCCCTCGCGGAGCAGGTTGACCCCGACGAGCACGTCGCACTGGCCGGCGCGCAGGCGCCGGAGGATCTCCACGCGCTCGATGGCGTCGATATCCGAGTGCAGGTACTCCACCTTCATGCCCTGCTCGCGCAGGAAGTCGGCGATGTCCTCCGCCATGCGCTTGGTCAGGGTGGTGACGAGGGTGCGCCGGCCCTTGGCGGCCTCCGCCTTGGCCTCGCCGATGATGTCCTCGACCTGCCCGCGGATGGGGCGGACCTCCATCACGGGGTCGAGCAGGCCGGTCGGGCGGATGACCTGCTCGGCGACCACGGCGGAGCGGCGCAGCTCCTCGGGGCCCGGCGTGGCCGAGACGTAGACCGTCTGGGCGTTGAGCGCGGCGAACTCCTCGGGGCGGAGCGGGCGGTTCTCCAGGGCGGAGGGCAGCCGGAACCCGAAGTCCACCAGCCGCTCCTTGCGCGAGCGGTCCCCGTGGTACATCCCGCCGATCTGGGGAAGGGTGACGTGGCTCTCGTCGAGGAAGACGAGCCGGTCGTCGGGGAAGAAGTCCAGCAGGCAGAAGGGGCGCTCGCCGGGGCGGCGGCCGCCGAGGTGCATCGAGTAGTTCTCGACGCCCTGGCAGAAGCCGGTCTCGCGGAGCATGTCGAGGTCGTGCTCGGTTCGGGTGCGGATGCGCTGGGCCTCGACCAGGCGCCCCGCGCGCTCGAAGAAGGCGACGCGCTCCTCGAGCTCGGCGCGGATGGCCTCGACCGCGGGCTTCACCCGGTCGGGCGAGGTCACGTGGGCGTTGGCGGGGTAGAGGTCGAGGGCCGGCAGCTCGGCGCCGGGGCGGACGTCGATCGGGTCGAGCTCGCGGATGGACTCGAGCGTGTCGCCCCAGAAGGTCAGGCGCACCGCCGTCTCGAGCCACGCCGGCCAGAGGTCGACCGTCTCGCCCCGCGCGCGGAAGCTGCAGCGCTCGAGGATGGCGTCGTTGCGCGAGTACTGCCCGGCGACCAGGCGGGCGAGCAGGTCGTCGCGCCGCAGGGCCATGCCCGGTCGGAGCGCGGTCATCATGCTCCGGAACTCCTCGGGCGAGCCGAGGCCGTAGATGCAGGAGACGGTCGCCACGACCAGCACGTCGCGCCGCGAGAGCAGGGCGCCGCTCGCCCTCAGGCGCAGCCGCTCGATGTCGTCGTTGATCGACGAGTCCTTCTCGATGAAGGTGTCGGTCTGCGGGACGTACGCCTCGGGCTGGTAGTAGTCGTAGTAGCTGACGAAGTACTCGACCGCGTTGTCGGGGAAGAAATTGCGGAACTCGGCGAAGAGCTGGGCGGCGAGGGTCTTGTTGTGGCTGATGACGAGCGTCGGTCGCTGCAGGCGCTCGACCAGGCTCGCCATGGTGAAGGTCTTGCCCGACCCGGTCACCCCCAGGAGCGTCTGGTGGGCGTTCCCCGCGCGCAACGAGGCCTCCAGCGCGGCGATGGCCGCGGGTTGGTCGCCCCGGGGGGCGTAGTCCGCCTTGAGCCGGAACTCGCCCATCTCAGGGGCCTCCCGGCAGGGCCAGGGCGACGGTGACCTCCGAGAGGTCGGCGACGAGCGCGTCCGCGCCCGACCCGGCCATGACCTCGCGCGGGTTGGTGGTGCAAAGCCCGACGGCCCGGAAGCCGCCCGCCTTGGCCGCGGCGATGCCCGGAAGGGTGTCCTCAAACACGACCGAGCGGGCGGGGTCGCCCCCCGCCAGGGCGCAGGCCTTGAGGAAGACCTCGGGGTCGGGCTTGCCCCGCACGACGTCCTCGCTCGTCACCGCGCCGTCGAACCACCCTGCCAGGCCGAACTTGCGGAACGCGAGGTCGAGGTTGGCCCGGTGGGTGGAGGTGCCCACGACGCGCGGGATGCCGGCCTCGGCCAGCGCCCGCAGGAGCTCCGCGGCTCCCGGCAGCAGCCGGATCAGCCCGTCCTCCGCCAGCTCGCGGTAATGGGCCTCCTTGGCGAGCGAGAGGCGCCGCACCTCGGTCGGGTCGCTCGCCCAGCCGTGGATCTGCGGGATGATGACCTCGTTGCGCTTGCCGAAGCCGCGGAGGAAGCTCCCGGGCGCGAGCGGCAGGCCCTCCTCGGCCGCCAGCCGCGCCCAGGCGCGCTCGTGCGCGGCGGAGGAGTCGACGACGACCCCGTCCCAGTCGAAGATGGCGACGGCGCGTCCCATGGCCTCAGCGCTTGTCCCAGGGGAAGGTCACCTTGGCGGGGGTGTGCTCCCAGACGTTGAGCGGCTCGAAGATCTGGCCCGGGGCGAGGATGCCGTTGGGGTCGAGGGCGCGCTTCACCGCGAGCATCGCGCCGATCTCCGCCTCGGTGTGCTGGAGGCGGAGGAAGGGCGACTTGGCGATGCCGATGCCGTGCTCGCCCGTGATGGCGCCGCCCATCGCGACCACCTCGCGCATCATCTCGAGGATGGCCGCCTCGGCCTTGCGCCGGTGGTCGGCGTCGGCCCGGTTGTACATGATGTGGATGTGGAAGTTGCCGTCGGCGGCGTGGCCGAAGGTGGGCGTGGGCAGGCCGTGGGTGTCGCGCATGCGGCGCGCGAGGCGGATGAGCGGGACGTAGGAGCGGAAGGGGACGACGATGTCCTCGTTGAGCTTGGCGTCGCCCAGCAGGTACATGGCCTGGGAGCAGGTGCG
>CAIPVK010000266.1 GCA_903868455.1 uncultured Opitutia bacterium | reverse complement strand
GTCCATGCGCCGGCCTCAGAAGCCGACCTTGGGGGCCTGGCGCTCGGCCTCGCTCTCCGTGCGGAGGAACTCGCCGGGCTGGAACCCGAGGGCGCCCGCCACGAGCACCGCGGGGAAGGTCTCGCGGCGGTTGTTGTAGGCTAGGATGGCGTCGTTGAAGGCCTGGCGCGCGAAGGCCAGTCGGTTCTCGGTCGAGGTGAGCTCCTCCATGAGGGAGCGCATGGTGGCGTCGGCCTTCAGCTGGGGATAGTTCTCGGCGACGGCGAGCAGGCGGCCGAGGGCGGAGGTGAGACCGGACTCCGCCTGGGCGAGGGCGCCGACCGCGGCGGCGTCGCCGGGGTTGGCGGTCACGCGGAGGTTGGCCTGGGTGGCGGAGGCGCGCGCGGCGATCACGGCCTCGAGGGTCTGGCGCTCGTGGGCCATGTAGCCCTTGGCGGTCTCGACCAGGTTGGGGATGAGGTCGTGGCGGCGCTTGAGCTGGACGTCGACCTGGGCGAAGGCGTTGCGGAAGGCGTTCCGCAGGGTCACCAGCCCGTTGTAGATGCCGACGAGAAAGACGCCGGTGACGAGCAGGAGGACGAACAGGATGACGAGGAGTTCCATGGGGCCACGATGCCGCGGGCGGGCGGCGGCGCAAGCGCGACCGACCCCGCCGTCCTATAATTGGACAGGGGGATTACCCCAGGGACTCGAGGCGCCGGACGACCTCGTCGATGAGGAAGGCCGGCGTGGAGGCCCCGGCCGTCACCCCGACGGTGCCGAAGCGCCGCAGCGTGGCGTCGTCGAGCTCGGCGGCCGTCTCGACGTGGAAGCAGACCATGCCGGACATCTCGACCAGCTTGGCCAGCTTGACGGTGTTGGCGGAATGGCGTCCGCCGATCACGACCACGGCCTCGGCGCCCTCGGCCTTGAGCTGGTGGATGTCGCCCTGGCGATCCTTGGTCGCCCCGCAGATGGTGTCGAAGACGAGGACGGAGGGGCAGCGGCGACGCAGGTGGGCGGCGAGCCGCTCGAACTCGTCGGTGAACATGGTCGACTGCGAGACCATGCAGACCTGCTCGCCGAGCGCGGGCAGCGCGTCGATGTCCGCCTCGCCGCGGATGACATGGCCCTTGCCCTCGGCGTAGCCCAGGAGTCCGATGACCTCGGGGTGGGCCGGGTCGCCGAAGATGACGGTGGCGAAGCCGCGCTTGGCGTGGAGGCGGATCTTGCCGGCGATGATGCCGACGTCCGGGCAGGTGGCGTCGCGGAACTCGAGCCCGAGCGACTTGAGGTAGGCGCGGCGCTCGGGCGAGATGCCGTGGGCGCGGACGACCATGACCGCTCGGTCCTTGCCCTCGGCGTCGACCGAGACGTCGGCCGTGCTCTGGTAATCCCCGACCTCGCGGACGCCCTCCTTGGTCAGGACCTCCATCATCTGGCGGTTGTGGATGAGGGGGCCGTCGGTGTAGACGGGATGGCGGCCGGCCTTGGCGTAGTCGCGCGCGATGTCGATGGCGCGCTCGACACCCCAGCAGAAACCGGCGGACTTGGCCCGGAGGACCTTCATG
>CAIPVK010000265.1 GCA_903868455.1 uncultured Opitutia bacterium | reverse complement strand
GTGAGCGCGGCCGCGGCCGCGAGGGTGAGGGTCTTCAGTTGGGTGCGCATGGTGTGGGTGTGCGGGGAGAGTGTCGCAGGCGAATGTGACAGGTTGATGGCGGCGGGGTGAAGAACCGGCACCGAAGAACCGTCACATTTCAGGCGAGAGGCCCTCGAAAACCGAGGGGAAACGCGGCTTCCAGCCCAATTCCGCGCGGATGCGGTGGCTCCGGACCTCGCGGTCGGGGGTGACGCGACCCGTGCGACGGGCGCGCGGGCCCGCGGGGGCCTCAGGGTCGAGCACGGGCGCGGGCTGGCCGAGGCGCTCGCAGATCCAGCGCGCCAGGGCGGCCTTGGTGACAGGGTGACCGTCGGTCACGTTGTAGACGCGCGCGCCTGCGGGCGCGTCGAGCGCGAGCAGCGAGGCCGCGGCCGCGTCGTCGCGGTGCAGGTAGTTGATGCGATGGTCCGAGGCGCCGCCGACCGTGAGCTCGCCGCGGCGCAATTGGTCCAGCAGGTAGTGGCGACCGGGGCCGTAGAGGCCGCCGAGCCGGAGCACGGTGCGCGAGGCGACGAGACAATCCAGGACAGCGCGCTCGCCGGCGACGAGCGCGTCCGACGGGCCGTCGCCGCCCGCGGGCGAGGCCTCGTCAACCACCCCGGCTTGGCGATAGACGCCCGTGGAACTGAGCAGAACGACCGAGCGCGCGCCGACCGAGGCGGCCCAGGCGGCGAGGCGGGCCGGCCCCGCGGCGTAGACCTCGGCGTAGGCGGCCTCGCCGCGCCCGCCCGCGCTCAGGGCGACAAGGACGGCGTCCCAAGGGCCGCCGAGCGGCGCAAGGTCGCCCGCAAGGACATCGAGGGCGCGGACGTCGAGGCCCTCGGCGGCGAGGCGCGCGCGCGAAGTCACGGAACGCACGACGCCGGTCGCGGACCAACCGGCGGCGGGCGCGCGGCGGCAGACTTCGGCGCCGATGTAGCCGCAGCCCAGGACGAGCAGCCGGCGGCTCATCGGGCGAGGGACTCCAGCACCCACTCGGCGGGCGTCGAGCCCGGGCTGGCCGCGAGCAGCGCGCGGAGCTCGGCGGCGGCGGCCCCGGCCTGGCGGGCGGCCGGGGTGTCGCCGACGCATTCGGCGAGGCGGGCGGCCAGGACCTCGGGGACGCAGCGCGACTGCAGGAGCTCGGGCCAGGCCTCGCGGCGCAGGAGGAGGTTGGCCATGCCGAGGTGCTCGACCTTGCCGCGGATCATGCGCCGGCCCCAGAGCCAGGTGATCGGGTGCGCCTTGTAGACGACCGCGCCCGGGATGCCGGCGAGCGCGACGGTCAGGGACATCGTCCCGGAGCTCACCAGCGCGGCGGAGGCGCCGACGACCGTCTCGCCCACGGGTTGGAGGTCGACGCCGCGCGCGAGCGGGCCCGCCTCGGCGCACAGGCGGTAAAGCTCGGCGTGGACGGCGCCGCCCGTGTGGAGGACGACGGCGCGGCGCGAGGGGTCGGTCTCGCGATGGCGGGCGAAGGCGCCCAGGAGCGAGGGGAAGATCCGCCGCACGGGCTTGGGTCGGCTGCCGGGCAGGAGCAGGACGGGGCCGGCGGGGTCGTGGCGGACGGGCGAGGCGTGGCCGGGTTGGACGAAGGGATGGCCGACGAAGCGGGCGGGCAGGTCGGTGTCCGCGTAGCAGGCCGGCTCGAAGGGGAAGATCGTCCCCACGCCGTCCAGCGAGCGCGCCATGCCGAACCGGCGGCCGGGCTTCCACGCCCAGATCTGCGGGCTGACATACTGGAGCACGGCGGTCGAGCCGCCGCCCTTGCGCGAGAGGCCGGCCCGGCGGAGCGACTCGGCGAGGCGGAGGTTGAGCCCGGGGTAGTCGACGAGCAGGACGAGCCGGGGGCGCCAGCGCAGGCACCACGCCTCGATGCGCGCGAAGAGCCCGCGGTAGAAGGGATAGGCGGCGAGGACCTCGACCAGGCCGACGGCGCTGAAGGCCGTCATGTCGAGGAGCAACTGGGCGCCGGCGGCGCGCAGGCGCGGCCCGCCGAGGGCGGCGACGCGCAGCGAGGGGTCGCGCGCGAGGAGGTCGCGCACGACCTCGGCCGCGTGCTGGTCGCCCGAGTGCTCGCCCGCGACGACCAGGACGTCGGCGGC
>CAIPVK010000264.1 GCA_903868455.1 uncultured Opitutia bacterium | reverse complement strand
TGCCCCTACCCGCTCCCCACTCCCCGCATTCATCTGCTTCGTCTCCTTTTGTCCTCTTTCGCCCTACTTAGTCCCCTTCATCTCTTAAATCCCTTCATCTCTTCAATCGCAGCGCGCGGCCGCCTCCTCCTCAACCCCTCCCTCTTCCCCGGCCCCATCCTCCATTGCCTTGGCGAATTCGGGCAGCCGTCGCCGCCACTTCGTCAGGAGCCCTTTCCACGAGTGTCGCCGCGCCATGGCCTCGGCGCATCGCCCCACCTCGACCGGATGCCGTCGCAGCGTTTCCAACAGGAAGGCGTCGGGTCCGACGGCTCTCACGCCCCAGGTCGTCAAGGCATGCGAGGGGAAGTCGCGCAGGTTATAGGTCACGATCACGCCCGCCTGCGCCTCGATCGCCGCCGCCAGGACATGCCGGTCCTTTGGGTGGTTGCCGAGGAGGTGCAGGAGCCGCTCATCGGGCTTCACGCGCGCCTCGGGAAAGTGCTCCCTCACCACCTCCTGCCAGCTGTCGGCGATGGCCTCCGGCCATCCGAGCTTGCGATGCGTGCGCCCCGTCTCCGCAAGCAGGGTCTCGGACCAACGGGGTCGCAGGACCGCAGGCGACTCCGCCAATCGCAGGAAAAGGTCCGCCACGATGAAGTCGGCCAGGACGCAGGCGTCCAAGACCACCGGCTTCGTCGCGGCGGCCTCGCTCATGCATCCAGACCCTCCGACTGGATCTTGTCCCTCAGTTTCTCAAGCGCCTCCCGCCGCGCCTCGGCCCGTCGCTCGGCGAAGCGCAGGACATCCTGTAGCAGGAGTCGACGGTGGCTTCCGACACGATGGAAGGGCAGCGCGCCTTGGTCGAGGAGTCGCATGAGGAACTGGCGCGACATCCCCAGATGCCCCGCGGCTTCCCGCGGCGTGAGCTCGGCGTCGCCGGTGACGACGAGGACCGTCCGCCCCGCCTGGAGCTCACCGGCTACCGTCGTGAGCAGACCCAGCATCTCCTTCGGCAGGGCGATGGGCTCGCCCCTTCCGTCGACCAAACTGGCGCCTCCGGGGCGGTTGGGTCTCAGCGCGGCGAGTCGTCCGAGGGTGGCTTGGGAACGTCGGTCGCGAGGGGGCGCCAGCTTGGTCGTGGTCATGTCGTCCATTATCTGCTATAACTGCAACCTGTCAAGGTGGGCCCGCCATCGTGCGGGATGGGGCAGGGTGGTGTCGGCGGAGGGACTTTTCCGGTGGATTCCACGCCCCCAAACTCACCTCCGCTCGCCCATCGCACAACCTCCCCCAGCTAGGGTTGATTGCTTAGGGAGGAGGGGAAGGACGGGAACTAGGATGACGAGGATCTCGAGGATGACGAGGAAGCGGAGGATGCGGAGGATCCACTACCGGGGCCGCAGGCCCCTCCGTTGATCCCGCGGACCCCGCCGTGCCGCGGACCCCGCTGATACCGCTGAATGACCCGCTGCTACCGCTGGGTAGATTTCAGATGAACGAATTCAAAGTAGAGATGGCTGCAGTCACAGCCGAGCCCGCAGAAAGGGCATGGCCGTAACCATGCCCCTACCCGCTTCCCGCTCCTCCGTCTCCTCGTCATCCTCCGCCTCCTCCGAATCCTCGTAATCCCCTGTTATTCAGAATCCAAAAAACCCCCTCGCGTTCGCCGTCGTCCGCGCCGCCAGCTCGCCGGGCTCCATGTGCAACACCTCCGCCGCGGTCGCGAGGGTCTCGCCGAGATAGGCCGGCCGGTTCTCGCGGCCGCGATGGGACTGCGGCGCGAGGTAAGGCGCGTCGGTCTCGAGCATCAGGTCGTCGGCTCCGAGCGACGCCAGGGCCGCGCGGGTGACGGTCGACTTCGGATAGGTCAGGACGCCGGTGAAGGAGGCCCGACCGCCGCGGCGACGGAGCTCGCGCGCGCACTCCACGCTCTCGGTGAAGCAATGGAAGACCACCTTGCGCCAATCGACCCCGCTGGCGTCGATCATCCGCACGCAGTCGTGGAAGGCCGAGCGCGAGTGGATGACCACCGGGCAGCCCAGCTCGTAGGCGAGGGCGAGCTGGCGGCGGAAGGCGTCCTGCTGCCGCGCCTTGGCCGCGGCGGCCGCCGCCGGGTCCTCGGGCAGGCGGAAGTAGTCGAGGCCGATCTCGCCGATCGCCGCCGGCGCGACCGTGTCGGCGAAGAAGGGCGCGAGCGCGGTCACATCGTCCTCCCATCCCTCCTCCACATGGTTGGGGTGGAGGCCGACGGTGTGGCGGACGTAGCCCGGGTTAGCCGCGGCGAGGTCGCGATAGAGCGACCAATCGGACGGGTCCGTCCCGATCGCCACCAGGCCGACCACGCCCGCCGCCTCGGCCTCGGCCCGGTAGGCCGAGAAGGTCCCGGCGCGGATGACATCCGCGGGGTGGCAGTGGGAATCGATCAGGGAAGGGGGCACGGGTGGAAGGAAAGGGAAAGGGTGAGGAGAGGGAAGGAGGGATTGGCGGGACAGCGGGGTCGGCGGGGTTGGCGGGCGAGAACTCGCTGCGCTCGTTTCCTTCAGACGTGAAACAACTCCAAACGGCTGGAAAGAGCTGGAATGAGTTCGACGCTGCTAGAAGAAGCGGGTGCGAGGATTCGGAGGATAATGTACCGGGGCCGCAGGCCCTTCCGCTAGCCCGCTAGTACCGCTAACACCGCTAGGACCGCTACATCATCCGCCAACCCCGCCGAACCGCCGCCCCCGCCACCCCGCCCCGGCCGCATCGCGGCCGCCCCCCCCCCTGTGGGCCCGCCGGGACTTGAACCCGGAACCAAGGGATTATGAGTCCCGCGCTCTAACCATTGAGCTACAGGCCCGAAGGGGGAGGTCGGCGAACCCGGTCAGCGGGCGCCGACCTCGCCTATCAGGCGGAGGAT
>CAIPVK010000263.1 GCA_903868455.1 uncultured Opitutia bacterium | reverse complement strand
TCGGGCGCCTCGACGCGCTGAAGGTCAACTACCACCGCCCCGACGGCACGCCCGCGGTCACCGACCGCATGGGCATGGGCGAGTGAGCGCGCCTCAGCGCCCCGCGACGGACCCGGCCTCGGCCGGGTCCTTTTGCTTGGCGGGGTCTTCCGGCTCCTCGCCCGCCGGAGTCTCCCGCACGATCTCGAAGATCTTCCAGCCGCGCGCCCGACGCGCCGCGTTCATCTCGTCGACCGCGAGCCTCAGCTGCTCGAGCTCCTCGCCCCGGGCGGACGAGCCGAAGCGGATGGGCGAGCGGTCGCCCGAGCGATAGTCGCGCTCGACCTCGAGCGCCTCGGCGGGGTCGTGCGGGCTGAAGTTGATCCAGAGCATGTCCCAGCGCAGGCGCTGCTCCCAGTGCGACTCGCCGCCCACGAGGGGCTCGTTCGAGCAGTCGAGGAGATGCAGGTAGTAGCCGAGGGCGTGCTCGCATCCGAGGCGCGCGGAGAGCCGGAGGGCGTCGAGCGCCTCGACGACCTGGTCGGCATGGTCCTCCTCGGGCAGCGTGCGCATGAGATGCCGGGCCCAATGGTAGAGGGCCCAAGCATCGCGGGGAGCGCCGGTTCGGGGGTCATAGGCGAGGTCCTTGAGCGCCTTGGCCGCGGCGGGACGAAGGTCGGCGTCATGGCAGACGAGCGAGAGCCGGAAGGCCTCGCGACCGGGAACCGGCAGGGCGCCGTCGCCGAGCTGCCCGAGGATCTCGCCGGGGTCGCGCAGCCGATACAACCGACGCAGGCCGAGCGGGTGCAGGACGTGCGAGGCGTGGCTGACGGGATCCTCCGTGGCGGGACCGGCGGGCACGGGTTGGGCGGGCAGGCCCGACTCGGCGCGCTCGCGCAGGCGGCGCGCCAGGTCCTGGCTCGCATACCAAAGCGAGAACCGCTCGGAGCCCGGCTCGGTGACGAGGAAGCCGCCGACGTCCTCGCCCACGTCGAGCGCTTCCCGGAAATCCCGCTCGAGCTCGAGCGCGAAGGCCGCGAGCGAGCGCGGCTCGCCCGCGGCGACATGATGCGCGGCGATCAGGAGGTGCGGGCGCGTCTCGGACTCCGCCGCGTCCTCCTCGCGCACGAGCCCGGCGCGCCACGTCTTGGAGCGGGTCAGGATTCCCGCGAGCTCCTCGCGCAGGCCCTCGGCGTCGGAGTCGTCGAGATAGGGCATCTCGACCAGGCGCACGAGGAAGGTCAGCCGCCAGCAGCCGGACGCGGCCGCGGGCGCGACGAAGACGGAGAGGTCAGCCTGCCGCGCCGTCCGGTCGAGACTGGCGGCGAGGCGGACCTCGCCCATCGCGACGAGGTCCTCGGTCCCGAGCCGACGGAAATCCCTCACCTGGAAACCCGCCGCCACGAGCAGGCCGCGGATCGCGGCGAGTTCCTTGTCTTCCGGCGCGGGAGGCTCGGGCTTGGCGGGCTCGGCGGACGGCGGCGTCGTCACGGGCGGTTGCGCGACGGGTGTCGGGGCGCCTTCGGCGGGAGACGACGGCTCGGCGTGGAGGGAGAGGGAGAGAAGCAGGAGGAGGGGGAGAGAACGGGACATGACCGGCCGATGCTGCCCGAAAGCCGCGCGACCGATAAGGGGAAAGGGGACGACCGTCTCTCTATTAGAAGCTTTTGATGACGGGGCGCGTGGGATAAGGCGGCCTGCGGAACCTCAGGAGAGGTCCTCCGCCCGGTCCTCGAGCGGGTCGAAGACCGTCACCCGGAGGTCGGGACGGGCCGCCCGGACCTCCGCCATGTGGCCGTCGACGATGACCGTCCGGTTGCACTCCTTGGAGAGGTGGCCGAGGCAGAGATGGGCCAGGCGCTCGGCCCGGATCTCGCGCAGGAGGGCGAGGGCCCCGAGGTTGCCCAGGTGGCCGTGCATCCCCCGGATGCGCTGCTTGAGGTGGGCCGGACGCTGGGAGAGGTCGAGCAGCTCCTCGTCGTAGTTGGACTCCAGCACGAGGATATCCGCCGCCTCCGCCTGGGCCCGGGCCAAG
>CAIPVK010000262.1 GCA_903868455.1 uncultured Opitutia bacterium | reverse complement strand
CCCGCCTCGCCATACTACCCGTTTCCCCCACCTTTGTCCCATGCGCCCCCCGCTTCGCCGAGGCTTCACCCTCATCGAGCTGCTGACGGTCATCGCCATCATCGGCATCCTGACCGCCGTGCTCATCCCCGCCGCCCTGGGCGTCCAGAAGCGGGCCCGCGTCGCCAATAGCCAGTCCGCCTTCAGCAGCTGGGCCTCGGGTATCGTCCGCTACAAGCAGGCCTACGGGTTCTACCCGACCTTTGGCGCCGCCATCGACAAGGACTATGTCCGCAATCTGGAGTCCGGCACCGGCGCCTCGAACCTCGGGGCCATCCTCGTGATGTCCCTCTCCGGCAAGAGCCCCAACGGCGCCATCCTCGAACCTGGCGCTGGCAAAAACCGCATGAAGTATAATCGCAACGGCGAGGCCTTCATCGAGTTCGCCCGCGAGGACTACGAGGACTTCACCAAATTCCCCGTCGGCACCGACACCACCGGCAACATCGGCACCGGCAACTACCTCGTCGACCGCCTCGGCAACCGCAACATCCGCGTCGTCATCGACTACACCAACGACGGCTTCCTCCGCAGCGCCTCGGGCGCCGCCGCCTCGGCCGCCATCCCCCTCGACATCCGCGCCATCGGCACCTCCGCCGGGGTTCCCGGCCGCGTCCTCATCTATACCTCCAAGACCGACGTCTCCTCCGTCGACGGCGCGACGGCGGCCGGCACCGAGAACAGCGACTTCGCCGACATCGTCGCCCTGCAGTGAGCCCCGCCCGCCCCGCCGCCCGCTCCGGCTTCACCTTGGTGGAGCTGATGATCGTCATCACGGTCATCCTGCTGCTGGCCTCGATGATCCTCGTGATCAAGCCGACCAATCCCGAGGGGCTCGCCAACGGCCAGCGCATGCTGGCCTCGATGATCCGCTCGGCCAAGGCCCAGGCCCTGATGAACCGCGCGGCCCTCCCGCGCCCTCCCGGCTTCACCGGCAACTGGACGCCCACCGACTTCCGCTACCGCGTCCTGATCAAGAACGACAAGAACGACCCCGACCGCCACCTGCGCGAGATGGTGCTCGCCATCGGTTGCCTCGGCCTCGGCCCGACCCCGACCAAGTACACCTGGTTCTCGCCCGACCCCTCCGTCCTCCTGCCCGCGGGCGTCTTCTTCGTGCCGCCCACCGCCACGACCTCCGGCTTCACCGCGCCGTCCGTGACGATGCCGCCCGCCGCCGCCCTCAACGCCTCCGGCACCTCCTCCGCCACCCGCGTGAGCCGCATCACGGGCCTGTCCGACACCTGGCGCCTCGTCACCGGCACCTTCGAGAACCCCGGCTCCGCCACCGCGGCCCCGATGATGCTTTACCGGCCCCTGGTCTCCCCGCAGATCGGCACGAGCGCCGTCGCCAACTACGATCTTGCCACCATCCACGCCGCCACCGCCGGCGGCCGCGAGTGGTATGTCGTCGAGCTCGGACCCGACGGCACCCTCGCCCACACCGGCCGCGTCATGCTCGTCCTCGCCGAGGGCGTGAACACCGGCGCCGGCGTCATCTTCGAGAAGCCCGACCGATTCGCCGGCATCCTCGTCCGCCGCAACGGCGAGGTCGCCCTGACCGTCGACACCACCGACTTCGAGGAGGATGCCCTGAAATGAGCCCCGAGACCCCCGCCCCCGCCGCCCGCCGCCGCGCCGGCTTCACCCTCGTCGAGGTCATCCTCGCCGTCGGGGTCATCGGCATCGCCATCGCCTCGCTCGTCGGGATCCTCACCTCGACCTTCCAGCAGGTGGACGACGTCCTGCAGACCAACCGCGCCCTCACCGCCGCCCAGGGTCTGATCACGGGCCTCGACAACCCGCGCAGCATCCTCCGCGACCTCTCGGCCGCCAGCAGCAACAGCATCAACAACACCTCCGCCTTCTACTTCCCGACCGCGACCGACCCCGACGCCCCGGGCACGCCCTCCACCTTCGACAACGCGACCTTCGACGCCTCCAACTTCGAGCTCGCCTACAAGCTGCTCAACCAGGCCAAGGACGCCGACAACGCCGTCTGGCTCTACGTCTACGAACGCAAGGCCGTCCGCGGCGACCTCGAGGTCGGCGCCGCCGGCAACATCTTCGCGGTCAACGCCAACCCCGCGCTGGTGGAGGTGGTGTACATGGCCAACCAGACCTTCCCGCCCGACCTCGCGTCCGCCCGCTCCGTCATCGGCGCCCCGATGCGCGTCCGCCTCACCCTCTCGCGCCTGCTCGTCGGCCAGCGCGTGAACCTCGACACCGCGACGGGCGAGCCCACCGCCGTCGCCTACGCGGCCGGGACCGCCCTCCCGGCCGACCCCAACGCCTACGCCCTCGCCCACCTTCCCATCGTGGCCGAGTTCTTCCCCCACGACTTCACCGCCCCGGCCGATTTCAAGGCGGCGGAGACCCAGCCCGTCCTCACCCAGACGATCATCCTCAACCGATGACCTCCGCCGTCCGCCGCGCCTTCACCCTGGTCGAGCTGCTCGTCGCCTCGGCCATCATGGTCATCCTCGTCCTCCTCGTGGTCAAGGTGGCCAACGACACGATGTCGGCCTACGACCGCGTCGTCGCCGACCTCTCGGCCCAGACCGAGGCCCGCGCCGTCCTCGACAACCTCGAGCGCGACCTCAACAGCGCCGTCATCCGCCCCGACGGCCGCTGCTGGATGGAGATCATCGCCCCCGGCACCACCGGCGCCCCCGCCGGCTACACCACCGCCGCGATGCGGGCTCCCAACATCCCGGCCGACCTCCAGCCCATCCTCCTCTTCTTCGCCTCCCCGCCCGACCGTCCGCGTTTCCAGCCCGACGCCACCTCGACCCGCGACGCCTCCGGCAACCGCATCAACGAGATCCGGGGCGACGTCTGCGCCATCGCCTACCGCATCGGCCTGCGCTCCCCCTTCGACGCCCCCGGCGACGCCGTCCAGCAGGTCTACACCGTCCAGCGCACCGTGCTCGACGCCCAGTCGACCTTCACCGGCGCCCTCACCGGCGCGGTGGCCATCTCCGCCACCGTCCCGCCCTCGACCTTCTGGAACGGCTCGCGCAGCGTCGCCGACTACACCAAGGCCGTTCGCGAGAACAAGACGCTCTTCAGCACCTCGGCCAACAACGGGACCGGAACCAACACCGACTGGACGATGGACGAGGCGAACTTCTGCGCCCAGAACGTCGTCGCCCTCGGCCTCACGCTCTGGTGCTCCTCCTCGGAGAGCCGGGTCCAGGACGACGCCATCTACCTGAACCGGCCCGCCTATCCCAACGGCCTCCCGCCCGAGGCGCTCCGGCCCGTCTTGATGTATTCCAACGCCCTGGCGTCCGCCGGCGACCCGCCCCTGCGTTCGGGAACGAACGCCACCACGGGTAGCGGGCAGGCGGCCGCTTATGGCGGCTTTCTTCCGTCGACCACGGTTTCGACGCCCATCACCACCCCGACATCGGGTACCGATCGCAAGGAGCGCTACCTCAACCGGGCGCGCATCTATTCCGACCGCATCTTCCTCGATGCCCGCACCGCTCCCCTCCCCTACACCCTCCGCCAGGTCGAGGTCTCGGTGACTGTACTGACGCCCCAGGGCTCGCGCGAGCTCCGCGGTCTCCAGCTCGCCACGGGCAGCGCCACCTTCACGGAGAGCACGACGAGCCAGTTCCGCCGCATCGTCCTCCAGCAGGGTCGCCCCTATTCCCGCCGCATCCAGGTCCTCGGGACGGGGGGGTGATGCGTTTAGACGACAGAGCCCAGACGTCAGAGGCCAGATAGGGGATATAAGAAGTCATGCGTCGGCCTTTCCTCATCTTTACTCTGATTTCTTTCATCTGAAATCTTCTATGGGTAGGGCTGGGTCTCCGACCCGGCCGCGGACGCCTCGGAGAGGCGTCCCTACCCGGGGAAGAATTCAGATGACGGAATTCAAAGTATAGAACGGGAGACAGGCGGTCCGCTCGGCGAGCGAACCCTACCCAAGGCAGAT
>CAIPVK010000261.1 GCA_903868455.1 uncultured Opitutia bacterium | reverse complement strand
GCGGTTGCGGACGAGGGTCGTGGCGGCGGGGAGGAGGGACGGCAGGTCGGCGACCGTCGCGTGCTCGAGCGCGCCGGTGGCGCGGCGGACGACGAGGAGCTTGGCCGCGTCGCGACGCTCGGCGGGCACCGCGGCGATGCGGTCGGGCGGGAGCGGGAAGTCGAGCTCGGCGGCGTCCATCTCAGGCCCCGGTCCGGGGCGGCGTGGTCAGGAGATGGCCGTCGATGCCGCGGACCTGGACGAACTCCTGGCCGGGAGGGGCCTTGCGCAGCTCCTCCTCGACGGCCGAGAGCTTGGCGTCGAGGTCGTCGACGCGGGCGACGAGCACCGCCTCGGGCGTGGCGGGCGTGGCGCAGGCGCCGAACTCGCGGAGGGTGTGGTGGGAGAGGAGCACGTGCTCGAGGCGCTCGCGCAGCGAGGGGTCGAGGCCGACCTTGTCGGCGTGCTCGCGCACGAGGAAGGCGCCGAGGACGAGGTGGCCGTGCAGGTTGCCGGCGCGGGTGAAGGCGGCCTTCGACATGCCGGGCTCGAGGCGGGTGTACTCCTGGATCTTGCCGATGTCGTGCAGGATCACGCCGGCGAGGGCGAGCGAGGGGTCGACCGCCGGGTAGAGCGGCAGGAGGGCGCGCACGACGCGCGCCATGCGCAGCGTGTGCTCGAGCAGGCCGTGGCGGTAGGCGTGGTGGACGCCGAGGGCGGCGACGGAGTCGCGGAAGCGCTCGCCGTGGGCCTCGAGGACGGACTCCACCGTGGCGCGCAGGCCGGCGTGGGGGATCGAGGCGACGATCTCACCGAGGGCGCGGGCCATCACCGCGGGGTCCTGGAGCGAGACGGGCGTGAGGCGGCCCATCAGGGCGGGATCGGAGCGCTCGGCGTCGGTGAGCGCCGAGAGGGCGTCGGCCTTGAGGTCGGGCTTGCCGTTGTAGTCGCCGACGAGGCCGCCGACGCGCACAGGCACGCCGGGGCGGAGCGCCTCCACGGCGGCGCGCAGGGGCGAGTCCGACCAGACCTTGAACTTGGCGTCGCCCGAGGCGTCGGCGAGGGTGAGCTCGGTGTAGCTGCCGCCGTTGCGCGTGGGCTTGGTGGCGAGGTCCGCGACCGAGCAGATGGAGACGAAGCGCGCGCCGACGCCGGCGGCCTTGGCTTCGCGGAGGGTGAGGAGGGTCTCGCTCATGTCCCTAGGGATAGGCGGTTGCGGCCCGAAGGGGAAGCGGGAACCCCGCGGGCTCCGGGCTGTCCTTCGGCCATGCCCCGCCGCCCCGCCCTGTCCCGCCGCGGTTTCCTCGCGCGCGCCGGCCTCGCCGCCGCGGCGTGGGGCTTCCCCACCCTGATCCCCGCGCGGGCCCTGGGGCTCGGCGGCGCGGTGGCGCCCAGCAACCGCGTGGCGCTCGGCGCGGTGGGCTTCAACATGGGCCTGACCAACCTGCGCAACCTGAAGGGCTGCCCGGGCGTCGAGGTCGTGGCGGTCTGCGACGTCGACGCGTCCAACCTCGCCAAGGGCAGGGCCGAGGCGCCGGGCGCGCGCGCCCATCGCGACTGGCGCGAGATGCTCGACGCCGG
>CAIPVK010000260.1 GCA_903868455.1 uncultured Opitutia bacterium | reverse complement strand
GGCGGCCGGGCGGAAGCGGGGATCCAGATCGGCCGGCCCGACCTCGCGGCCGGCGTGCAGCACGACGAGGTTCTCCGCGGCGTTGCGGAGCTCGCGGATGTTGCCGGGCCACGCGTAGGCGGAGAGGACCTCGGCCGCGGCGGGCGAGAGGCGGGGCGGCTCGGCGCCGTTCTCGGCCGCGAAGCGGCGGAGGTAATGCGCGAGGAGGAGGGGGATGTCGTCGCGGCGCTCCCGCAGCGAGGGGAGACGGAGGGGAACGACGGCGAGGCGGTAGTAGAGGTCCTCGCGGAACTTGCCCTCCCGGACCATGGCCTCGAGGTCGCGGTTGGTCGCGCAGACCAGGCGGAGGTCGAGGGCGACGGGCTTGTGGGACCCGAGGCGCTCGATGGAGCGGGACTCGAGGAACCGCAGCAGCTTCACCTGGGTGGGGGCGTCGATCTCGCCGATCTCGTCCAGGAAGAGCGTCCCGCCGTCGGCCGCCTCGAAGCGCCCGGTCCGGCGCTCGGAGGCGCCGGTGAAGGCGCCCTTCTCGTGGCCGAAGAGCTCGCTCTCGAGGAGGTTGGCCGGGATGGCGGCGCAGTGGACCGCGACGAACGGGCCCTTCGAGCGCCGGCTGTTCTGGTGGATCATCTGCGCGAACAGCTCCTTGCCCGTGCCGGTCTCGCCGGTTAGGAGCACGGTGGCGTTCGAGGGCGCGACCTGGCGGACGCGCTCCGTGGCGGCGAGCAGGGCGGGCGAGGAGCCCACCACCTCGCCGAGCGAGAACTTGCGGTCCAGGCGCGTGCGCGCGCGGTCGAGCTCGTCCTCCGTCGAGCGCGCGCGGAGGCCGCGCTCGAGGACGAGCTGGAGGCGCCGGAGGTCGAGCGGCTTCTGGAGGAAATCGTGCGCGCCGCGGCGCATCGCCTCGACGGCGGTGTCGATGTCGCCGTAGGCCGTCATCATCACGCAGACGGGTCGCCCGGGAAGCCGGAGGGCCCGGTCTATCACGGTCATGCCGTCCTCGCCGGCCATGCGCAGGTCGGTCACCACGGCGTCGGGCGGGACGTCGCGCATGAGCCGCCCGGCCTCCTCGGCGTCGCGGGCGACGAAGACCTCGTACTGGTCCTCGAGCGCGGCCCGGAGACCCTCGCGGGTGGGCTTCTCGTCGTCGACGACGAGCACGGTGGGGCGGAGCTTCATGCGGGATGGGCGGAGGTGGCGGCGAAGGCGCGCGCCGCGCGCTCGGCGAGGGCGACGCGCGCGCGGTCGGCCTCCTCCTCGCGGGCGCGCTGGTTGGCGTTGGCGACGGCGGCGAGGTCGTCGAGGTCGGCGAGGTAGACGCCGGCGAGGGCGCGGCAGGCGGGGTCGACGTTGCGCGGTACCCCGAGGTCCACCAGCAGCCAGGGGCGGCCGGCGCGCCGGTCGACCGCCTCGCGGGCGGCGGCGGCGGCGAGCAGCGGGCGCTCCACGGAGGAGCAGCCGACGACGATGTCGTGGTCGTGCGCCCGGGAGAGGGCGGGGGCGAGCTCGGCGGCCGCGCCTCCCAGCTCCCCGGCGAGGGCGACCGCGCGCTCGAGGGAGCGCGAGGCGACGGTGAGGGAACCCGCGCCGCGCGAGACGAGCGCCTGGGCGACGCGTCGGCCGGCGTCGCCGGTGCCGAGGACGAGGACGCGCGCGTCGGCCAGCGGGCCGAAGGCGCGCTCGGCGAGGTCCACGGCGACGTTGCCGAGGCTCACCTGCCCCTGGCCGATGCCCGTGTGGGTGCGCGCCCACGCGGCCGCCTGGAAGGCGCGCTGGAAGACGCGGTTGAGCACGGGGCCGGTCAGGCCGCGCGCGAGGGCGTCGGCGTAGGCCTCCTTGACCTGGCCCGCGATCTCCGCCTCGCCGACCATCTGGGAATCCAGGCCGGCCGCGACGGCGAAGAGGTGCTCGACGGCGAGCCGGCCCGGCAGGGGGCGCAGGTGCGCGTCGAGCGCGCCCGAGCCCGCGCCCGCCGCCTCGGCCAAGGCCTCCCTCGCGTGGAGGGCGACCGCCTCGTCGCCCACCGCGTAGCACTCGAGCCGGTTGCAGGTCGCGAGGAGGACGGCCTCCCGGAGGCCGAGCCGTCGGGCGGCGGCGTAGAAGCGGCCAGACCCTTCCTCGCCCACGGCGAAGGCGGCGCGGGCGTCGAGGCCGGCGGTCCGGTGGGTCGCGCTCAGCGCGACCAACGAGGGGTTGGCGGCGCTCATCGGGACAGCGCGAGCGCCAAGGCGACCGCGGCGGGAATGAGGATGAGCAGGCTGCCGCGGGCGAAGGCGGCGCCGGTCAGCCGGCCGCGCCGACGCGCGAGCAGGACGAGGGCGGCGACGGCCCAGGTCAGGGACGCCGCGGCGAGCTTGCCCGGGGCCACGGGATGGCCCTGGAACTTGCCCACGGCGCCGACGACCAACGCGAGGCCGAGCATCCAGACGGCGGCGCCGAGCATCTGGTGGCCGATGCGATCCATGGGGACCAAGGGAGGAAGCAAGGCGTAGAGCCCGCCGAAGCTCCGTCGGCTCAGCGCACGGTCCTGCAGCAGGTAGACCAGGGAGTTCAGCGCCTGCGCCGAGAGGATGCAGTAGGCGAGGATCGCCGCGGCCACATGGAGCGTGACCCAGGGTTGGGCGTCGCCGGGCTCCCAGCTCAGCCGAAGGGCGACCACCAGCGCGGCGCCCGAGACCAAGCCCGTGATCCAGGAAGGGAGGCGATGGCCGAAGGTGAGGTCCCAGAACAAGGTGAAACCGGCGGTGCCCCAGGCGATCCACCCGAGGATACCCGCGGGGCTGCCCAAACCGCTCCACCCTTGGGCCGCCAGGCCGGCGGTCAGGATGACCCATCCGGCGCGGATGCCCCAGCGGCAAGCCTGACTCAGGGCGGAAAGCTGGCGGAACTTGGCGAAACCATCCACCACCGCCGTGGCCAGGAAGAGACCGAGGGCGAACCCCAGACTGAGATGGGAGACGGACACACGGTGAGAATGGGGGAGTGGGACAAAATGACAAGGTTTGTTTAAAATGCTATTGATTAGGTATTTATGTACTTGAAAACCGTCGAATAAGCCGTGGTTTCTCCCCTATGGCCTACAATCCTTACGACCTGACCCAACACGCGCCCCGCAGCCCTCGCGTCCGTCTCGGGGGCTTCGTGATCCTCCCGCGGATGCTCGACAAATGCAGGGCCGAGCTTCAGGGCAAGGCCGGGGACTACGAGTTCGGGTGCTCGCTTGACCGCTATTTCCTCGAGTTCGTGGGCATCGACGCTGCCGAACTCAAGACGGAGGTGGCGAAGGGCAGGGGGGATGGTGAGTTGCTCCGTTGGATTCAGACGCACGCGCGGCACCCTCGGCTCCCCCATGAAATCGAGGCGTTCAGCGCCTGGCATGAACGTCGGGTGCCCATGACCCCTGAAAAGAGAGCCAAAATGTCGGAAATCCAATCATCCAGCCCCGCCTCGGCCGCCCGGGAGGACATCGGCAGCTGGTTCGACCTGCTCGACATGGACGACCATGCGAGCTTCGGCGGGAAGGTTTGAAGGAACCCGGAACCCGGCCTAAGGTATCTAATCACCGCTCCCCATGACTCGCCTCCTCGCCCTCGTCGCCGGCCTTCTCGCCTGCGCCCAAACCCTCGCCGCCGAACAGGACTGGTCCCAAGTCTTCAAGGAAGGCCTCGTCGACGCCGACGGCAAGCCCGTCGCCGTCTCGACCCTGAAGAACAAGGTGGTCGCCGTCTACTTCTCGGCCCACTGGTGTCCCCCTTGCAGGCAGTTCACCCCCAAGCTCGTCGAGTTCGCCAAGAAGCACAGCGCCAAGCTCGCGGTCGTCTTCGTGAGCTCGGACAACAGCCAGGCCGAGATGACGGGTTACATGAAGGAGGCGGGCATGCCTTGGCCCTCCACCCCTTATCGCTCGGCCTCGGGAGGCGCGCTCGGCAACAAGCACGGCGTGCGCGGCATCCCGACGCTCCTCGTGTTCGGCAAGGACGGGCAGCTGATCACCAAGAACGGCCGTAACCTGGCCGAGCTGGAGAAGATCCTCGCGAAGTGATCCCGGAGCCGGCCCGGCCGTCCGCCGTGCTCATGGTCTGCACCGGCAATATCTGCCGGTCGCCGACCATGGAAGCCGTCGCGCGCCATCGGATCCGCGAGCTCGGGCTGGCGATCCGCGTGGATTCCGCGGGCACGACCGGCTGGCACGAGGGTGAACCGCCCGATCCGCGGACCATCGAGACGGGGGAGGCCGCCGGGTTCGAGCTGCGCGGGCTTCGCGCCCGCAAGGTGCGTCGGGAGGACTTCGCCGAGTTCGACCTCATCCTCGCCGCCGACCAAGGGCATCTCGAGGCGCTGCGGCGGCTCGCGCCTGCGGAAGCCCTCGGACGCATCCGGCTCTTCCTCGGCGACAGGGATCTTCCCGACCCCTATTACGGGCCCCGCGAGGGGTTCGACCACGTCCTCGGCCTGGTTCGCGAGCGCCTAGCTCGCTGGCATGGGGACCGCGACGGCTTCTGAGGCCGGGTTTGCGGTTTGCCAGCGGGGCCCGCGGCGTCAGCATCACGACCATGTTCCAGGTGACCTTCAGCGACCAGGCGATGGCCGAGCTCAACCGGCTGCCGACCCTCGACCAGATGACCGTGGTCGAGGCCTTCTCGGGCCTGACGGCGGAGGAGCTCGCGAAGGGCGGCCCCGCCCTCGGCAAGGTCCGGCGCGAGGGGCACACCTACCGCCGGCTCCGGGTGGGGGACTTCCGCGTCTACTTCGAGGCCAAGGGCGAGGCCCTGCACGCCCACTTCATCCTCCACCGCAACACCTACGCCGACTTCGCCTTCCGCAGCCGCCTGCCCGTCGACATCGACGAGCCCGCGGTCGAGGCGGAGAAGGGCTTCTGGACCTACCTCGAGCAGCCGCCCCATGACCGATAAGCCCGCCTACGCGTCGCCCGAGGAGGCGGCCCGGATCTACCTCCTGCCGAACCTGTTCACCGCGGGCAACATGCTCTGCGGGTTCCTCGCGATCAAGAATTGCATCGAGGCGAGGTTCGTGACCGAGGCCGGAGAGGCGGCCGCCCGCGCCGACCATTACGTCTGGGCCGTGTGGTTCATCGTGCTCGCCTGCGTCTGCGACCTGTTCGACGGCCGGGTGGCGCGCGCCTCGGGTCGGCACTCGCTCTTCGGGGCCGAGTTCGACTCCATCGCCGACACCATCTCCTTCGGGATGGCGCCCGCCCTGATGGCCTGCTTCCTCCTCATCCAGCCCGACCAGGGCGAGGATGTCCGGCTGGCGACCTGGCTCCTGGCGTTCGTCTACCTCGTCTGCGCGGGCGTGCGGCTCGCGCGCTTCAACGTCCTGACCAACCCGCTCGTGCCCGGGAACGAGCGCCGGGCCCAGGGCGGCGACTTCGTCGGGCTTCCCTCGCCGGCGGCGGCGGGCACGGTGGCCTCGGTGGTCCTGGTCCTGGCCGGCGCGATGCGCGACGACCCGACGGCCCTGGAGCGCAACCGCGAGCTCCTCGGCTGGGTCCTGCTGCCGCTCATGCTGCTCGTCTCCTGGCTGATGGTGAGCAACATCCGCTTCCCGAGCTTCAAGAAGGTGACCTGGGACGCCCGGGCGCGCGCGCGCGGGTTCGTCCTCCTCATCGTCGCGGGCCTGGCGGGCTACGTCTTCAAGGAGACCGCCGTGCCCTCGGTCTTCGTGGGGTACATCCTGTACGGGATCTACCGCGACCGTTTCCTGCTCGCGCGGGAGGAAACGGACCCGGCGCCTGACGACGACGGGCTCTGAACAACCCGGGGCGGGGCTGCGCATAACCCGTGAACGACCCGTGTTGGGAGCAACCCGAGGGTTGTTCACGTTCGGTTCACAGGGCGGGCGGGCGGCGGCGGGACTGGCCCGCAACAGGTTGCGGAACGGTTCACGGAACCGCGCCTCTGTGGACTAAGGATGAGGATATGAGGAAGGATACCCAAGCAAGGCCCGGGAAGCGTGGATGAGAATGTTCGGTTGCCATGACCGCCTTCCCTCGCACACGCTCCCCCATCATGAAGTTCAAGGTCAACCGGAACCACTTCTTCAACGGCCTCGCCTGCGTGACGAACATCGTCGGCTCGCGCGTGACGATGCCGATCCTGCAGAACGTGCTCATCGAGGCCGAGGGCGAGACCGTCACCCTCACCACCACCGTCATCGACATCACGGTGAGCTGCAAGGTGAAGGCCGTCGTGGCCACGCCCGGCCGCATCACCCTTCCGGTCAAGCGCCTCGCCACCATCGTCCGCGCGCTCCCGAGCGCCGACGTCACCCTCGAGCTCGCCGGCAAGGAGCGCGTGAAGCTCAGCTCCGGCACCGCCACCTTCCAGATCGGCGGCCTCGGCGCGGAGCAGTTCCCGCCGATCGCCGGTCTCGACGGCAAGGACGGCGCGGTGCTCGACCAGGAGGCCCTCGGCTCGATCCTGCGCAAGGTCAGCTACGCCCAGTCGACCGACGAGAACCGCTACATCCTCAACGGCGTGTTCTTCGAGTTCGAGGCGGACAAGCTCAACGTCGTCGCGACGGACGGCCGCCGCCTCGCCAAGTCGGAGCTCGCCCGCGCCGGCGGCGCCGCCTCGGCCGGCATCATCCTGCCCGCCCGCACCATCGCGGAGCTCAACCGCCTCCTCAAGTCGGGCAAGGTCACCTTCTCCCACAACGAGCGCCAGGTCGCGTTCGAGATCCAGGTTGGCGACAACGACGAGGGCTTCGTCGACCGCGTCCTCCTCCTCTCCCGCGTGGTCGAGGGCAACTACCCCAACTACCGCCAGGTGATCCCCAAGGACACCGGCTTCAAGGTGCGCCTCGAGCGCGAGAAGTTCCTCGATTCCGTCGGACGCGCCGCGCTCATGACGGACGACCGCTCCAACACCGTCCACATCTCCGTGAGCAAGGCCCGGCAGACCCTGGAGGTCAGCGCCAAGTCCGCCGCGGGCGAGGCCACCGAGCCCCTCGCCGTCCGCTACGAGGGCGCCGACGTCGCCATCGCCTTCAACCCCACCTACCTCATCGAGCCGCTCAAGGCCGTGACCGAGGACGAGATCGACCTCGAGGTGAAGTCCGACACCGACGCGGGCGTCCTGCGCGGCATCAAGGAGCCCTTCCTCTGCGTCGTCATGCCCCAGCGCGTGACGGCCTGAGGCCCCGGGATCTCAGAGGGCCGTCGGCTGGCAGTCCGGAAGGGCCGCCACGGCTGCCATGATGCGCCGCGAGGCCTCGAGGTAGCGCTCCGGACGGCCCGCGCCGCAGTCGAGCTCCGCGGCCTGGAGCGCCTTCCCGAAGCGGATGCGGATGCGAGCGCCGCCCGTCGGGAGCCACCCGCCCCTCGGCAACACCTCGCGGGCGCCGCGGATGCGGATGGGCACGACGGGGACGCCCGCCTTCAGGGCGAGCAGGCCGGCGCCCGCCTTGGCCGGGAGCAGCGCTCCGTCGGCGCTGCGCGTCCCCTCGGGGAATATGACCAGCTTGCGTCCCTCCGCCAGCACCGCCAGCGCGCGTCGGATCGCGGCGAGGTCGGCCTCGTCGCGGTCCAGGGGGAGGGCGTGGCAGGCGCGGATGACCCAGCCGAACGCGGGGTTGTCGAAGAGCGTCTTGCGCGCGACAAACGCGACCTCGAAGGGCAGGGCGGCGCCGACCAAGGGGGGATCCAGGAGGCTCTGGTGGTTGGCAGCGAGCAGGCAGGGTCCCGGGGGCAGGCGATCCCAACCCTCGCACTCCAGGGTGGCGAAGGTCTCGGTCAGCACCCGC
>CAIPVK010000259.1 GCA_903868455.1 uncultured Opitutia bacterium | reverse complement strand
TCCTTCTCCTGCAGCTTGCCGGCGGCCGGGCCCTCGGGGTCGACGAGGCCGACGACGACGCCCACGCCCTCGGGAAGCTCGAGGCGCAGGTCGCGCTCGCGGAAGCCCGGGCTCAGGGGCATGACGTTCACGCCGACGTACGGGAGCTGGGCCTCGGCGGGCGCGGCGGCCTTGGCCTCGGGCTTGGCGGGCTTGGGCTCGGCGGCGACGGCGGGCGCGGCGAGGCCCGCGAGGAGGAGCATGTGGAGGGGGAGGTTGCGGAGGGAACGCATGGTCGTTTGGAAGGGAGCGCGCTTGGCGGCGGGAATTGTCTGTCAGTCCGCCTCGAAGGGCACGAGGCCGACGATCTCCTCGTGCGGCGCGTAGCGGACGAGCTCGGCGCCGGACGCGGCGTCGCGGTAGGTCGCGGCGTTGTGCCAGCGCACGCGCATCGGGCGCGCGAAGCTGCCCTCGGCGAGCTTCACCGGCTCGAGCAGCGTGACCTCGGCCGGCGCCTGCTCGGCGCGCACGAGGGTGAGGGCGGCCGGGGCCGACGCGGCGGCCATGGCCATGGGCTCGCCGGCGGGAGCGGGATCCTCCGAACCGGCGAGGAGGAGGAAGGCGAGCGAGGCGGCGGCGGCGAGGGGCGCGCCCCAGGCGGCGAAGGCGATCACGCGCGGGCGGCGGGCGGGCGCCTCGGCGGCGGCGCGGAGACGGGCCTCGAGCGCGGGGTCGAGGCGGCGGGGGCGGAGCGCCGCGAGGGCGGCTTCGAGGTCGCGGGTGTCGTCGTTCATGCGAGGAGGGGACCGAGGGTCTTCTTGAGGTTCTGCAAGGCATAGCGCCACCGGGAGGCGGCGGTGTTCGGGGAAATCTCCAATTGCTCGCCGACCTGGTCGAAGGTCAGCCCGCCCCACTGGTGGAGGACGACCACCTGGCGCTGGTCCTCGGGCAGGGTCTGCACGGCCTTGGCGAGCAGGGCATGGCGCTCGTCGGCCGGCGGCTCGAACCAGCCGACGAGGTCGGCGTCGGCCGCGACGGCCTGCTCGCGGCGGACGCGGCGGTCGGACTGGCGGGCGAGGTCGAGGGCCGCGCGGCGGAGGGAGGTGACGACCAGGGCGTTGGGCTCGCCGGGAAGGTGGCGCTGGTGGCGCCAGTAGCGGACCAACCCCTCCTGCAGGATGTCGTCCGCGTCCGCGTCCGACCGCGCGAACGAGCGCGCGACGAGGCGCAGCCTGGGGCCGTTCTCGGCCAACCAGGCCGCCCAGTCGGCGGGCTCGCTCGACGGCGCGGTCATGCGGTCATCGATAGGGGAGCGCCGCGGCCGGGGCAATCCGTCTCCCAAAGGAAACAAAGCCCCCGCCGTCCGCGGTTGCGATTTGTCGGATTCTCCAGTTGGATGGACCCATGCACGCACCCGCTACGCCCAAGGACGGCAAGCGGGGCGGCCTCCGGGCCGCCCTCGTGCGTTGGTTCGACGCCGATCATCACCCCGACGGGGTGGAGGCCATGCTGACCGCCCCGGACAAGGTCGACTGGCCCCGCTGCATCCCCTTCGTCGTCCT
>CAIPVK010000258.1 GCA_903868455.1 uncultured Opitutia bacterium | reverse complement strand
CGCGACGACCGTCCGGCCTCCCCCTACAACGAGAAGGTCGTCCACATCAACCGCTGCAGCAAGGCCACCAAGGGCGGCCGCCGCTTCAACTTCGCCGCGCTCGTCGTGGCGGGCGACGGCAAGGGCCGCGTCGGCATCGGCTACGGCAAGGCCAAGGAGGTCCCCGACGCGATCCGCAAGGGCACCGACCGCGCCACCCGCGCCATGACCCAGGTCAACCTGCGCGGCAACACCATCCCCCACGAGGTGATCGGCCGCTGCGACGGCGGCGTCGTCATGCTCCGCCCGGCCGCGCCCGGCACCGGCCTGATCGCCGGCGGCGGCGTCCGCGCCGTCCTCGAGGTCGCCGGCCTGCGCGACGTCCTCTCCAAGTCCCTCGGCTCGCAGAACCCCGGCGCCGTGGTGAAGGCCACGCTCGACGGCCTCGCCCAGCTCCGCACGCTGGAGGCCATCCGCGCCGTCCGCTCGGCCCAGTAAGCACGAAACCACGACCATGAAGCTCCACGCTCTCCCCCACATCGAAGGCGCCACCCACCGCCACAAGCGCCTCGGCTGCGGCCGGGGTTCCGGCCACGGCAAGACCTGCGGCCGCGGCCACAAGGGCATGAAGGCCCGCTCCGGCGGCGGCCACCGCCCCGGCTTCGAGGGCGGCCAGATGCCCCTCTACCGGCGCCTGCCGCACCGCGGCTTCCGCAACATCAACCGCGTCGAGTTCGCCGTGGTGAACGTCGCCGACCTCGAGGCCGCCGAGGGCGCCAAGCTCGGCGCCGCCGAGCTCGCCGCCCAGGGCTTCCTCCGCTCCGCCGACGCGCGCCTCAAGGTGCTCGGCAACGGCGAGGTCACCCGCGCCGTCACCGTCACCGCCCACGCCGTCTCGGAGGCCGCCAAGGCCAAGATCGAGAAGGCCGGCGGCAAGGTCGTGCTGCTCGGCGGCGAGGCCGCCTGAGCGCCGCGCCCGCGATGCTCCGCACCCTCGCCAACTGCTGGAGCATTCCCGAGCTCCGGGCCCGGTTGCTCGCGACCGTCACCCTGATCTTCGTCGCCCGCGTGGGGGCCAACATCCCCCTGCCGGGCGTCGACCCGCGCGACATCCTCGCGCATTACCAGGCCAACGCGAACTCCGCCTCCGGCGGGGTCATCGCGATGTACAACATGTTCACCGGCGGCGCGCTCCTCAAGGGCGCGATCTTCTCGCTGGGCATCATGCCGTACATCAGCGCGTCCATCATCCTCCAGCTGATGACCGCGGTGGTGCCCTCGCTCGCCCGCCTCCAGCAGGAGGGCGACGTCGGACGCCAGAAGATCGCCCAGTACGCGCGCTACCTGACCATCCTCATCGCGCTCGTGCAGTCCTCGCTCCTCCTCGGGGCGTTCTGCAACCCGCAGTCCGTCGGCTCCGCCCTCGGCCTCGGCGACACCTTCCGCGGCACCATCGTGGTGATGGAGAACAAGGCGCTCTTCGTCTCGCTCGGCGTGGCGCTGCTCACCGCCGGCTCCGTCGTCATGCTCTGGCTCGGCGAGCAGATCACCCAGCGCGGCGTGGGCAACGGCACCTCCATCCTCATCACCATCGGCATCCTCGCCGACCTCCCCGGCGCCTTCCAGGCCTTCATGGCCACCGCCTTCGGCTCGCAGGTCGGCAGCGGCGCGATCGCCAACGGCCCGGAGAAGGCCGTCGGCATGGTCCTGCTCTTCCTCGCGGTGACCGCCGCGATGGTCGCGCTCAACCAGGCCGTCCGCAAGATCCCCGTCCAGTACGCCCAGCGCATGGTCGGCCGCAAGGTCTACGGCGGCCAGAGCACCTACCTCCCGCTCAAGGTGAACTACGCGGGCGTCATGCCCGTCATCTTCGCCGGCGCCATCCTCGCCTTCCCGCAGATGGTGCTCAACCCCCTCGCGGCGAACTTCCCCACCGTCGCCTTCCTCGCCGACTGGGGCTCCGCGCTCGGCCAGCCCACGCTCGTCCATTACGTCGTCCTCTCCCTGCTCATCTTCGGGTTCAGCTACTTCTGGATCTCGATCATGTTCAAGCCGGTGCAGATCGCCGACGACCTGAAGAAGAACAACGGCTACGTGGTCGGCGTGCGCCCCGGCGAGCCCACCGCCCAGTTCCTCGACTTCGTCATGACCCGGCTGACGCTCGCCGGCTCGCTCTTCCTCCTGCTCATCGCGCTGACGCCCGACCTGCTGATGTTCCAGCTCGGCTTCCCCGGCCGCCTCGCGAGCTTCCTCGGCGGCACCGGCGGCCTCATCACGGTCGGCGTGGCCCTCGACACGATGCGCCAGGTCGAGACCTACCTCCTGCAGAGCCACTACGACGGCTTCCTGCGCAAGGGCAGGGTGGGGGGCGTCGCCACGCCCGTGCCCCCGCGCCGCGCGCCCTCGGGCGAGTCCGCGGAGGGGCTCGGCTCGCTCGGCACCGCCTGCCTCGTCCTCTTCCTGCTCGGCATCGCCGCCTGGGTCTGGGGCCATTGGGCCGACTTGGCGCGCTGAGCGCGCCCGGGCCATGATCGACCTGGACTCGCCCGAGGAGGTGGCCGGCATGCGCGCCGCCGGCCGCGCCGCCGCGCGCGTCCTCGCGGACCTTCGCGCGCGCGTCGCGCCCGGCGTCACCACCGGCGAGCTCGACGCCGCCGCGGGCGAGCTCATGCGCCTCCACGGCTGCGAGAGCGCCTGCCTCGGCTACGTCGTCGGCCGCCTGACCTACCCGGGTCGCGTCTGCATCTCGGTCAACGACGAGGTCGTCCACGGCATCGGCCGGCCGGACCGCCCGCTCGTCCCCGGCGACCTCGTCTCGCTCGACGTCGTGGTGCGCAAGGACGGCTTCATCGGCGACAACGCGGCCACCGTGCCGGTCGGCGCCGTGGCCGAGCCCCTCCGCCGGCTCTGCGCCGCCACCGAGGACGCCCTCCGCGCCGGCATCCAGGCCGCCCGCCCCGGGGCGACCGTGGGCGACATCTCCCACGCCGTGCAGTCGGCCGTCCAGCCCCTCGGCCTGGGCATCGTCCGGGAGTTCGTCGGCCACGGGGTCGGCCGCCGGATGCACGAGGAGCCCCAGGTCCCCAACTGGGGCAAGCGCGGCACCGGCCCCCGCCTCGTCCCGGGCATGGCCCTGGCCATCGAGCCCATGATCACCCTGGGGTCCCCCAAGATCGTCATGGACCCGGACGGCTGGACCGCCCGGACCCGGGATGGCTCGGCCGCCGCCCATTTCGAGCACACCGTCCTCATCACCGCCCAGGGGGCCGAGGTGCTGACCCTCCCTTGACCCATATTTTTTGCTTCCCTTAGGCCCGCGAAGTCCCCAACTTTCGACCCTTTTCCCCCACCTTCCACCCGCCTCCCGCAGACCCATGCCCCGCATCCTCGGCGTCGACATCCCCAACAACAAGAAGGTCGAGATCTCCCTTCGCTACATCTACGGCATCGGGCCGCAGCGCGCCACGCTGATCTGCCAGGCGCTCGGCTTCCGTCCCGAGATGCGCGCGCAGGAGCTCACCGAGGAGCAGCTCAACAAGGTCGTCGACATGATCGTCCGCGAGGGTTGGCGCTGCGAGGGCGACCTCCGCCGCGAGATCGCCCAGGACCTCAAGCGCCTCCAGGCCATCAAGTCGTACCGCGGCCTCCGCCACTTCCGCGGCCTGCCCGTGCGCGGCCAGCGCACCCGCACCAACGCCCGCACCCGCAAGGGCAAGCGCAAGACCGTCGGCGTCGCCGCCGCGGCCGCCCCGGCCAAGTGACCTCCAATCCCTGACGCACCCTTACGATGAGCGACGAGACCCCCAAGACCGAGAAGCCGGCCCGCAAGGCCAAGCCCGCCGCCGCCGAGGCCGCGCCCGCCCCCGCCCCCGAGGCGACCGCCGGCGCGCCCGCCGACGCCGCCGCGCCCGCGGAGAAGAAGGAGATCACCGCCAAGGACCTCCTCGGCGAGGAGATCGGCGAGGTCAAGGTGCGCCGCGCCAAGGGCTCCAAGAACATCACCGTCGGCGTCTGCCACATCCTCGCGACCTTCAACAACACGAAGGTCACCTTCACCGACCCCAACGGCAACGTCGTCTCCTGGGGCAGCGCCGGCCGCCACGCCTTCCGCGGCTCCCGCAAGTCCACCGCCTACGCCGCCCAGGTCGTCTGCCAGGAGGCCGCCAAGCTGGCCATGGCCCACGGCCTGAAGGACGTCTCCGTCCGCGTCCGCGGCCCCGGCATGGGCCGCGACAGCGCCATCCGCGCGCTCTCGCTGCTCGGCCTCAACATCCTCTCCATCGTCGACACGACCCCGATCCCCCACAACGGGTGCCGTCCGCCGAAGCGCCGCCGCGTCTGAGCGCGGATCGCTGACACCTACCGTCCGGGGATGGCAAGCCGGACGGGTCCATCCACCGCCACCCAACCCGAACCCACCACGACCTCATGTCCCGCTACACCGGACCCACCACCAAGATCAATCGCCGCTTCAACATGGCGATCCTCCCCACCTCCAAGGGTGAGGAGCGCAAGCCTTTCCCCCCCGGCATCCACGGCCAGACCCGCGGCCGCAAGGTCTCGGAGTACGGCCAGGGCCTGGCCGAGAAGCAGAAGCTCCGCTTCATGTACGGCCTCAACGAGCGCCAGTTCCGCCTCGCCTTCGCCCGCGCCAAGCGCCTCGGCGGCGTGGCCGGCGACAACTTCCTCCGCATCCTGGAGACCCGCCTGGACAACGTCATCTACCGCCTCGGCTTCGCCTCGTCCCGCGCCGCCGCCCGCCAGTTCGTGGCCCACGGCCACGTCCGCGTGAACGGCCACAAGGTCGACATCGCCAGCTACGCCGTCTCGCCCGGCGACGAGGTCGCCGTCCGCGACCGCACCTCCTCCAAGCAGCTCGCCACCCGCGGCGCCGAGGAGAACCAGTCCCGCGCCGTCCCGGCCTGGCTGGCCGCCTCCCCCGAGCAGCTCCGCGGCGCCGTCGTCCGCGAGCCCGCCAAGGAGGAGCTCCCCTCGGAGATCAACGTCCAGATGATCGTCGAGTTCTACAGCCGCTAACCCCCAACCTCATCCGCACCATGCCCAAGCGCCTCGGCAAGTTCCAGCTCCCCAGCAAGCTGAAGAAGGACGAGTCCGGCTCGTCCGCCACCCACGCCCGCTACACGGCGGAGCCCTTCGAGACGGGCTTCGGCCACACCATCGGCAACTCCCTCCGCCGCGTCCTGCTCGGCTCCATCGAGGGCGCCGCCATCTCCTCCGTCCGCATCGAGGGCGTCTCCCACGAGTTCCAGCCCGTCGAGGGCGTGGTCGAGGACGTCACCGAGATCGTCCTCAACCTCAAGAAGGTGCTCCTCCGCCACGAGAAGCGCGACGACTTCAAGGCCAGCATCGACGTCAACAAGGCCGGCCCCGTGAAGGCCTCCGACATCCAGCTGCCCGCCGGCCTCGTCCTGGTCAACCCCGAGCAGGTCATCTGCACGCTCGACCGCAAGCGCCGCTTCCAGGCCGACCTCGAGATCCGCGTCGGCCGCTCCTGGTCCTCGGCCGAGGAGAACAAGGCCGCCGAGCAGGTCATCGGCGTGATCCCCATCGACGCCCTCTACTCCCCCGTCACCACCGTCCGCTACGCGGTCGAGAACTCCCGCGAGGGCCAGAAGACCGACTACGACCGCCTGGTGCTCGACGTGACCACCGACGGCCGCGTCACCCCCGACGAGGCGCTCAAGGAGGCCTCCGCCATCCTGGCCAAGCACCTCGAGGTGTTCAACGCCGTCGCCGGCCCCGAGGTCGAGTTCGAGTCGAAGGCCCGCGAGGAGGCGGACGACCAGAACCGCCTGCGCAACCTGCTCAACATGTCGGTCAACGAGATCGAGCTCTCGGTCCGCGCCGCCAACTGCCTCAACAACGCGAACATCACCACCGTCGGCTCGCTCGCCATGAAGACCGAGCAGGAGATGCTCAAGTACCGCAACTTCGGCAAGAAGTCCCTCAACGAGATCAAGCAGAAGCTCGAGCAGCTCGGCCTGTCCCTCGGCATGACCGGCCTCGACCGCCTGATGGACAAGAACGCCGCCTAACCTGCCATGCGCCACCGCACCCACCGCCACGTCCTCGGGGTCAAGAAGGAGCACCGCTCCGCCCTCGTGGCCGGCCTCGCCGCCCAGCTGCTGACGCACGCCCGCATCCGCACCACGCTCTCCCGGGCCCGCGCCCTCCGTCCCTTCGTCGAGAAGGTGATCACGCTGGCCAAGAAGGGCGTCGCCTCGGACCCCGCCGGCCGCCTGCACTGCTACCGCCTCGCCCTCTCCCGAGTCCGGGACGAGGCCGCCGTCGCCCTCCTGTTCAAGGAGCGCGTCCCGGCCTTCGCCAACCGCAAGGGCGGCTACACCCGCATCTACAAGCTCGACGCCCGCCGCGGCGACGGCGCGGAGACCGCGCTGATCGAGCTCGTGGGCAAGGACGACGTCGCCCCCGCCAAGCCCAAGCCCAAGGCCCGCAAGGCCAAGGCGCCCGAGGCCGCCGCGGCCCAGGCCTGACCCTCCGGGCGAACCGGCCCCGCCGGACGCGCCCGCCCGCCGCGGGCGCGTCCGCCTTCTTTAGCCCCCCATGATCCCCGTCGACCTCGGCACCCTCCTCGCCCTGCTGGCGGGGGCGGGGCTGGCCGCGGTGCTCGGTTCCTGGGCCTGGATCGACCGGCGGGACGCCCTGCTCGTCGACCCCCGCCGGCTGAGGTCCTCCTTCGCCTGCGCCCGCTGCGGCCGCATCTACACCCGCGGCCGGGCCCGCGAGGAGGCGCCCTGCCCGGGCTGCGGCGCGAACAATGGTCGCCTCCGCCTCTGAACCCCGCCACGCTCGCCCCTTCCCCATGTCCCAGCAGACCATCGCCGTCCTCGACTTCGGGTCGCAGTACACCCAGGTCATCGCGCGCCGCATCCGCGAGTGCCGCGTCCACTCGCGCATCTATCCCTTCGGCGTCGACGCCGAGACCCTGCGCCGCGACGGCGTGCGCGGCGTCATCCTCTCGGGCGGCCCCGCCAGCGTCCGCGCCAAGGGCTCGCCCCGGCCCGACGCCGCGGTCTTCGCCCTGGGCGTCCCCGTCCTCGGCATCTGCTACGGCGTCCAGCTGATGGGCGAGATGCTCGGCGGCAAGGTCCTGCCCTCCGCCCACCGCGAGTACGGCCACGGCACCCTCCGCTTCCGCGCCGGCTCCGACCTGCTCCGCGGCATCCGCGGCCCGCTCCGCGTCTGGAACTCGCACGGCGACAAGGTCGCGCGCCTCCCCAAGGGCTTCCGCGCCGTGGCCAGCACCGAGAACTCCGAGCACGCCGTCGTCCAGGACGCCGCGCGCCGGTTCTACGGGATCCAGTTCCACCCCGAGGTCGCCCATTCCGAGCGCGGGATGGACATCCTGCGCAACTTCCTCTTCCGCATCTGCAGGTGCGAGCCCGACTGGGTGATGGAGGACTACGTCGGCACCGCCATCCGCCAGATCCGCGGGCAGGTCGGGAAGTCGCACGTCATCCTCGGCCTCTCCGGCGGCGTGGACTCCTCGGTCGCCGCCGCCCTCATCCAGAAGGCCGTCGGCCGCCAGCTGACGTGCGTCTTCGTCGACAACGGCCTGCTGCGCCTCGGCGAGCGCGAGCAGGTCGAGCGCATGTTCCGCGGCCGCTTCAAGGTCGACCTCCGCGTGGTCGACGCCTCCGGGCGCTTCCTCCGCCGCCTCCGCGGCGTGACCGACCCCGAGCGCAAGCGCAAGATCATCGGCCACGAGTTCATCCGCGTCTTCGACGCCGAGGTCGCCAAGATCCGCCGCAAGGGCAAGGTGGAGTTCCTCGCCCAGGGGACGCTCTACCCCGACATCATCGAGTCCGTCGCCATCGACGGCAACCCCGCCGCCACCATCAAGAGCCACCACAACGTCGGCGGCCTGCCCAAGCGCATGAAGCTCCGCCTGCTCGAGCCCCTGCGCGAGCTCTTCAAGGACGAGGTGCGCGCCCTGGGCGAGGCCCTCGGCCTCCCCCGCGAGATGGTCTGGCGCCACCCCTTCCCCGGCCCCGGCCTGGCCGTGCGCGTCTGCGGCGAGATCACCCGCGAGCGCCTCGAGGTCCTGCGCAAGGCGGACGACATCTTCATCTCCGAGCTCCGCGCGTCCGGCCTCTACCCCAAGGTCTGGCAGGCGTTCGCCGTCTTCCTGCCCGTCCGCTCCGTCGGCGTGATGGGCGACGAGCGCACCTACGACCACGTCTGCGCCCTGCGCGCGGTGACGTCCTCCGACGCCATGACCGCCGACTGGGCCCACCTGCCGCACGAGTTCCTGCGCAAGGTGTCCTCCCGCATCATCAACGAGGTCAAGGGCTTCAACCGCGTCTGCTACGACATCTCGTCCAAGCCCCCCGCGACCATCGAGTGGGAATGATCCCGGCGGCGCCGTTGACACCCCCTCGGCCCCGCGCTTGACTCGCCCTCCCTTGGCCGAAGCCGCCTTCCAGGTCATCGCGCGCCGCTGGCGCCCCCGCACGTTCGGCGAGATCGTGGGGCAGCAGCACATCGTCCGCACGCTGTCCAACTCCCTGGCCTCCGGCCGCCTCGCCCACGCCTGGCTCTTCGTCGGCCCGCGCGGCACGGGCAAGACCACCACCGCCCGCATCCTCGCCAAGGCGCTCTGCTGCCCCGGCGGGCCCAAGGCCGACTTCGACCCCGACGACCCCGTCTGCCGCGAGATCGAGCAGGGCTCCTTCCTCGACGTGGTCGAGATCGACGCCGCCTCGAACCGCCGGCTCGAGGACGCCCAGCGCATCCGCGAGGCCTGCCAGGTCCGGCCGGTCGGCGCCCACAAGGTCTTCATCGTCGACGAGGCGCACCAGCTGACCAAGGAGGCCTTCAACGCCCTGCTCAAGACCATCGAGGAGCCCCCGCCCTGGGTGAAGTTCGTCTTCGCCACGACGGAGGCCGACAAGGTGCTCGAGACCATCGTCTCGCGCTGCCAGCGCCTCGAGTTCCAGCCCATCGCGGAGGAGCTCATCGCCGAGCGCCTCGAGGCCATCACCAAGGCCGACGGCGTGAAGGCCGAGCGGGCCGCCCTCCTCGCCATCGCGCGCCTCGCCCAGGGCGGGATGCGCGACTCCCAGTCCATCCTCGACCAGATCATCGCCTTCTCCGGCAAGACGGTGGCCGAGCGCGACGTCCTCGACATCTACGGCCTGGCCTCGGCCGCCCAGCTGGCGGAGCTTGCCAAGGGGCTCGCCGCCGGCGACGCCCCCGCCGTGCTCGCCCTCGCCGACACCTTCGCCAAGGAGGGCCGCGACCTCCTGCGCATCCTCGGCGACCTCCAGCAGTCGGTCCGCGCCGCGGTCATCGACGCCGTCCGCTCCGGCGGCCGCTCCTCCGTCCTCGGCGCCGAGCTCGGTTCCGACGCCCTCGTCCGCATCCTCGACACGCTGCAACAGGCCGAGCCCGGCATCCGCATGGGCCTCTCGCCCCGCGCGGCCTTCGAGATCGCGCTCCTGAAGTCCCTCGAGGTGGCGCGACAACGGCCGATCGACGCGCTCATCCGCGAGCTCAGCGCCGCCGCCAACGGACTCCCCCGGGAGCCCGGCCAAAAAAAAATAGGGACCCCGCCGCCCGCGGAGCCCCCCGCCCCGACCCCGCCGCCCGCCGCGACGCGCGCGCCCGAGCCCGGGCGCGAGGACGGTCCGCCCGACGAGGTGCTCGACGCCTCCGCGCCCGCCGAGGCCGTCGCCGAGGCCTGGCCCGAGGCCGCGACGGAGGCGCCTCCCGCCGCCCTCGCCGCCCCCGCGGCCCCGGCCGTCCGCCCCGGGCATCCCGATTTCGAGCGCGCGCTCGAGTCGATCCCCAAGGGCGTGCGGGAGAAGCTCAAGGAGACGCTGGGCGCGGAGTTCACGAGCCTGCGCCCGCCGCCTCCCGGCGGCCTGCGCCGCCCGCGCTGACGCCATGGCGCGCCTCGGCCTCATCGCCGACACGCACGGCCTCCTGCGCCCGCAGGCGCTCGTGGCGCTGGAGGGCTGCGACCGCATCCTGCACGCCGGCGACGTCGGCGACGGCGCGCTGCTCGACGAGCTCGCCGCGCTCGCGCCCGTCGACGCCGTGCGCGGCAACTGCGACGACCTTCCCGGCCTGCCCCTCGAGCGCCGCCTCGAGGTCGAGGGCTGCCGCATCCTCCTCCGCCACGGCCACCTGCCGGAGGAGGATCCCGTCGACGCGGACGTCGTCGTGAGCGGCCACACCCACGTCCCGCTCGTCCGCCGCGACGGCCCCGTCCTGCGCGTCAATCCCGGCTCGGCCGGGCCCCGCCGCTTCCGCCTGCCCGTGACCGTCGCCGTGCTCGAGCTCGGCGCGGGCGGCCCGCGCGCGGCCATCGTGGAGCTCGACCTCGGCCCATGAGCTCCGGCCTGCCCATCGAGGCGCTGCGCGCGCCGCTCGCCGAGGCCTGCGCCCGTTCCCGCCGCATCGTCCTGCGCGCGCCCACCGGCTCGGGCAAGTCCACCCAGGTCCCGCAGATGCTGGTCGACCTCGGCCTCGTCCGCGGCCAGGTGGTCGTGCTCCAGCCGCGTCGCATCGCCGCCCGGCTGCTGGCGGCCCGCATCGCCGAGGAGCGCGGCGGCCGGCTGGGCGACGAGGTGGGCTACCAGATCCGCTTCGACCGCGTGGAGTCCGCCGCCACCCGGATCAAGTTCGTGACCGAGGCCCTGCTCCTGCGGCAGATGGCCTCGGACCCGGACCTGGGCGGCGTCGGGGCCGTCGTCTTCGACGAGTTCCACGAGCGCAACCTGCACGCCGACGTCGCCCTCGCGCTCGCGCGCCGGCTCCAGGACACGCGCCGCCCCGACCTCCTCCTCGTCGCCATGTCCGCGACCCTCGACACCGAGGCGCTCGGCGCCTGGCTCGAGGGCTCCGTGACGCTCGCCGCCGACGGGCGGACCTACCCCGTGGACATCGGGCACGCGCCCCAGCCGCGCGATCCCCGTCGCGGCCCCTGGGACGGCGCGGCGGAGGAGGTCCGCCGCCTCCTCGCCGAGGAGCCGGCGGGCGATATCCTCGTCTTCATGCCCGGCGCCCAAGAGATCTCCCGGACGCTCGGCCTCCTCGCCCACGCCCCCGAGTGCCGCGGCGTCGACCTCCTGCCGCTCCACGGCGACCTCCCGCCCGAGGAGCAGGACCGCGCCGTGCGCCCTGGCCCGCGCCGCAAGGTCGTCGTGGCCACGAACGTGGCCGAGACCTCGCTCACGCTCCCGGGCATCCGCGCCGTGGTCGACTCCGGCCTCGCCCGCGTCGCCCGCTTCGACCCGGTGCGCGGCATCGACACCCTGCTCACCGAGCCGGTCAGCCGCGCCTCCGCCGAGCAGCGCGCCGGCCGCGCCGGCCGCACCGGACCCGGCCGCTGCGTGCGCCTCTGGTCCAAGGCCGACCACGACGCCCGGCCCGCGCGCCAGACGCCGGAGATCCGCCGCGTCGACCTCTGCGAGACCGTGCTCCTGCTGCGCGCCGGCGGCTGGGGCGACCCCGCGGCCTTCCCCTGGTTCGAGCCGCCCGAGCCGCGCGCGCTCGCCCGCGCCGCCGAGACGCTCGCCGACCTCGGCGCCCTCGGGCCCGAGGGCGCGCTGACGCCCCTCGGGCGCCGCATGGCCGCCTTCCCCGCGCACCCGCGCCACGCGCGCATGCTGCTCGCGGCCGGCGAGCTCGGCTGCGTCGCCGAGGTCGCGCGGGTCGCGGGCCTCGCCCAGGGGCGCGACATCCTCCTGCGCAACGTCGACGCCGCCACCGAGCGCGAGCGCGACGCCGTCGGCGCCCCTCCCGGCTCCGACTTCCTCCTCCGCCTCGCCCTCCTCGACCGCGCCGCCGCCCTGCGCTTCGACCCGGCCGCCTGCGACCGGATCGGCGTCCACGCCCAGGGCGCGCTGCAGGCGCACCGCGCGGCCCAGCAGTTCCTCCGGCTCGCGCGCGCCCAGGGACTCCCGGTCGCCGAGGCGCCCGCGCCGCCCGAGGCCGTGCGCCGCTGCCTGCTCACGGGCCTCGGCGACCGCATCGCCGTCCGGCTCGACCACGGGACGCTGCGCTGCGCGGTCGTGCACGGCCGCCGCGGCGAGCTCCGGCGCGAGACCTCCGTG
>CAIPVK010000257.1 GCA_903868455.1 uncultured Opitutia bacterium | reverse complement strand
TCGGGCGCCTCGACGCGCTGAAGGTCAACTACCACCGCCCCGACGGCACGCCCGCGGTCACCGACCGCATGGGCATGGGCGAGTGAGCGCGCCTCAGCGCCCCGCGACGGACCCGGCCTCGGCCGGGTCCTTTTGCTTGGCTGGGTCATCCGGCTCCTCGCCCGCCGGCGTCTCCCGCACGAGCTCGAAGGTCTTCCAGCCGCGCGCCTTCCGGGCTGCGTTCATCTCGTCGACCGCGATCCTCAGCTGCTCAAGCTCCTCTCCCCGGGCGGACGAGCCGAAGCGGATGGGAGAGGGGTCGCCCGCGCGGTAGTCGCGCTCGACCTCGAGCTCCTCGGCCGTGTCGTGCGGGCTGAAGTTGATCCAGAGCATATCCCAGCGCAGGCGCTGCTCCCAATGCGACTCGCCGCCCACGAGGGGCTCCTTCGCGCAGTCGAGGAGATGCAGGTAGTAGCCGAGGGCAAACTCGCAGCCAAGGCGCGCGGAGAGCCGGAGGGCGTCGAGCGCCTCGACGACCTGGGCGGCATGGTCCTCCTCGGGCAGCGTGCGGATGAGATGCCGGGCCCAATGGTAGAGCGCCCAGGCGTCCCGAGGCGCGCCCGTTGTCGGATCGTAGGCGAGGTCCTTCAGCCGGCGCGACGCCTCGGGCCGGAGTTCCCCGTCGCGGCAGGCCAGCGCGAGCCGCAAGGCCTCGCGGCCGGGGACGGAAAGGGCGGAGGCGCCGAGATGGAGAAGGATGTCCTCCGGGTCCTCCAATGCCTCCACCCGGTGCAGCGCCCTCGGACTCAGAAGATGGGAGGCATGGCTGGCCGGATCCTCCGTGGCCGCGCCCGCGGGAGCCGGTTGGGCGGGCAAGCCCGACTCGAGGCGCTCGCGCAGGCGCGCGGCGAGGTCCTGCTTGCCGTACCAAACCGAGAAAACCTCGCCTTCGGGTCGCGTGACAAGGAAGCCGTCCTCGCCCACGTCGAGCGCCTCGCGCAGGTCGCGGTCCAGATCGAGGGCGAAGGCGGCGAGCGAGCGCGGCTCGCCGGAGGCGACATGGCGGGAGGCGATGAGCAGATGGGGACGCGTCTCCGATTCCGCCGCATCCTCCTCGCGCACGAGGCCGGCGCGCCAGGTCTTGGCACGGATCAGGACGAGCCGGAGGGTCTCGCGGAGACTCTCGGCATCCGCGTCGTCGAGATAGGGTGTCTCGGTCAGGCGGATGAGGAAGCTCAGGCGCCAGCATCCGTCCGGCGACGAGGGCCAGACGAAGAGGGAGATGTCCGCCTCGCGCACCGTCGCGTCCGGGCTGGCGGCGAGGCGCACCTCACCCATCGCGAGCATGCCTCCCAACTCGAGGCGCCGGAAGTCGCGGACCTGGAAACCCGCCGACTCGAGCAGGCTGCGGATCGCGGCGAGTTCCTTGTCCTCCGGCGCGGGAGGCTCGGGCTTGGCGGGCTCGGCGGACGGCGGCGTCGTCGCGGGCGCGGCGGGCGGTTGCGAGACGGGTGTCGGGGCGTCCTCGGCGGGAGACGACGGCTCGGCGTGGAGGGAGAGGGAGAGAAGCAGGAGGAGGGGGAGAGAACGGGACATGACCCGCCGATGCTGCCCGAAAGCCGCGCGCCCGATAAGGTCAAAGGGGGCGACCGTTTCTCTATTAGAAGTTTTTGACGACGGGGCGCCTGGGATAAGGCGGCCTGCGGACCTCAGGAGAGATCCTCCGCCCGGTCCTCGAGCGGATCGAAGACCGTCACCCGGAGGTCGGGCCGGGCCGCCCGGACCTCCGCCATGTGGCCGTCGACGATGACCGTCCGGTTGCACTCCTTGGAGAGGTGGCCGAGGCAGAGATGGGCCAGGCGCTCGGCCCGGACCTCCCGAAGGAGCGCCAACGCCCCGAGGTTGCCCAGGTGGCCGTGCATCCCACGGATGCGCTGCTTGAGGTGGGCCGGACGCTGGGAGAGGTCGAGCAGCTCCTCGTCGTAGTTGGACTCCAGCACGAGGATGTCCGCCGCCTCCGCCTGGGCCCGGGCCACGGGGGTGACATGCCCCAGGTCGGTCATCCAGGTGACCTTGCGGGCGGCCCCGCCCGCGTCCGCCGGGCAACCGAAGGCGAAGCCCACGGGGTCGGCGGCGTCATGGGGGATGGCGAAGGGCTCGACCTTGAAGCCCAGGGCCTCGAAGGGGCTCCCGGTCTCGAAGAGCTGCCAGATGGGGGCGATCTTCTGCAGATGGCCGATGCGGCGGGCGGTCTCGCGGTTGGCGAAGACCTTCAGACCGGGATGGCGGGTCAGGAGCCCCGGGAGCCCCCCGCAGTGGTCGCCGTGCTCGTGGGTGATGAAGGCGGCGTCGATCTGGCGGGGCTCGATCCCCAGCTTGGCGAGGCCTAGGGAGAGCCGCGGCCAGGTGAAGCCGACGTCGATGAGGACCGTCCGCCCCCCGGCCCGCAGGACGGCGCAGTTGCCCGAGCTGCTGGTGCCGAGGATATGGAAGGCGAAGGCCACGGGCGGAGGGAAGGGGCGGCGGCCGGGATGCCAACCGCAATCCCTCTTTGGCTCGCCCTGACCCGCCCCGCCTGCTAGCCAAGGGTCCTATGGCCAAGACCAACCCCCGCGTCATCTCCATCATCATGGGCGGCGGCCGCGGCACGCGGCTCTACCCCCTGACCAAGGACCGCTGCAAGCCGGCCGTTCCCCTCGCGGGCAACTACCGCCTGGTGGACATCCCCATCAGCAACTGCCTCAACTCGGGCCTCAACCGAATCTACATCCTCTCGCAGTTCAACACGGCCTCGCTGCACAAGCACATCCAGCAGACCTACAAGTTCGACCCCTTCGGCAAGGGCTTCGTCGACATCCTCGCCGCCGAGCAGACCGGCGACAAGGAGAGCTGGTACCAGGGCACGGCCGACGCCGTGCGCCAGAACATGCACCACTACGGGCTGCGCGACGACGACCTCGTGCTCATCCTCTCGGGCGACCAGCTCTACCACATGGACTTCCGCCCCATGATCGAGCAGCACCTGCGCTGCGGCTCGGACATCACCATCGCCGCCAAGCCCATGCCCGCCGACCAGGTCTCCGGCCTCGGCGTGATGCGGGTCGACGGCGAGCTGCGCATCACCGAGTTCGTCGAGAAGCCCAAGGACCCCGCCCTCGTGGCCGGCCTCGCCCTCAAGGGCGACGCCCGCGCCGCGCTGTCCGACACATCCGACCGCGCCTACTGCCTCGCCTCGATGGGCATCTACCTCGTCTCCGGGCAGCGCCTGCGCGCCGCCCTCGCCGACCCGCTGCAGACGGACTTCGGCAAGGAGGTCATCCCGGGCATGGTGCACTCGCACCGCCTCACCGCCTTCGTCTTCGACGGCTACTGGGAGGACATCGGCACGGTCGGCTCCTTCTGGGAGTGCAACCTCACGCTCACCGACCCCGTCCCTCCGTTCGACTTCTTCGACGGCCGCCATCCGGTCTTCACCCACGCCCGCTACCTCCCGCCCGCCAAGATCAACGGCGCCCGCTCCCACCGCGTGCTGCTGGCGGACGGCTGCATCGTGGACGACGCCGACCTCGAGCGCTGC
>CAIPVK010000256.1 GCA_903868455.1 uncultured Opitutia bacterium | reverse complement strand
CTTCGCCGCTGAGCGAGTTGTTCACAGCGGCGCACCCCGCTTGACTCCCGCCTCCGCGCGGGAGACTGTCGGCGCGTGCTCCTGGTCATCGACAACTATGACTCCTTCACGTACAACCTGGTCCAGTACTTCGGCCAGCTCGGCGTGGAGCAGCGCGTCTTCCGCAACGACCAGATCACCGTCGAGCAGGCCCTCGCGCTGAACCCCGACCGCGTGATGATCTCGCCCGGGCCCTGCTCGCCCACCGAGGCGGGCGTCTCGTGCGACATCATCCGGGCCTTCGCCGGCAAGAAGCCCCTCCTCGGCGTCTGCCTCGGCCACCAGGCGATCGGCCAGGTCTTCGGCGGCAAGGTCGTCCGCGCCCCCCGCCTCATGCACGGCAAGACCTCGCCCGTCTTCCACGACGGGCGCGACCTCTTCATGGGGATGCCCAACCCCTTCGCCGCCACGCGCTACCATTCCCTCGTCGTCGACCGCGCCTCGCTGCCCGCCTGCCTTCAGGTGACGGCCTGGACGGACGACGGCCTCATCATGGGCCTCCGTCACCGCGACCTGCCGGTCTGGGGCGTGCAGTTCCATCCCGAGTCCTTCGTCACCGAGCGCGGCCTGGACATCCTGGCCAACTTCCTGCGCCTCTGAGCGATGCATTGCCCCCGCTGCCAGCACCAGGACACGAAGGTCATCGACACGCGGTTGCTCAAGGGCAACCACGCCATCCGCCGCCGCCGCGAGTGCCTCGGCTGCGAGCACCGCTTCACGACCGTCGAGGAGATCCTCCGCGAGGGCCTCGTCGTGGTGAAGCGCGACGGCTCGCGCGAGGACTTCGACCTCTCCAAGGTCGCCTCCGGCATCCGCAAGGCGACCGACAAGCGCCCGGTCGAGACCGAGCGCATCGACCTCCTCATCTCCGAGGTCATCGAGGAGATCAACACGCGCTTCGAGGACGAGGTCCCGTCCAAGCTCATCGGTGAGATCATCATGCAGAAGCTCCAGACGGTCGACCAGATCGCCTACGTGCGCTTCGCCAGCGTCTACCGCGACTTCCGCGACATCGACGAGCTCGCGCGCGTCATCGAGCAGCTGCGCAAGGGGGGCAAGGTGCCGTGACCGCCGCCGCCGCCGTCCGCGCCGCCCGCCTGCGCACCTTCCACGCCCTCGTCGCCACCCTGGCCGGGGCCAATCCCCAGCTGCGCCGCGACATCGACGCCGTCCTGCGCGTGGTCGAGTCCGAGATCGTCCCGGCCGACGGCCTCGACGCCGACGGCCTGGCCCGGGCCGCCCGCCAGATCCTCGCCCTCATCCTTCCCGGCAAGGTCGCCCCCGACATCGCCGTGCTCGACTACCGCGAGCGCCCGTTCGACCCCCTCTGGGCCCCGGGCGAGCTCGACCGCGCCCTCGCGCCCGTCGACGGCTCCCCCGACATCCTCCTCTGGGTCGCCGGCCTCCAGGACCAGCTCCTCGGCCGCCGCGGCCCCACCTCCCGGCGCGAGGCCGCCTATGCCTCTGCCGTGGAGACGCTCGAGGCCCTCGCCGCCCGCCGCGCGGGGCGGGGCAGGGTGACGGTCGTCGTCCTCTGAGCGGGCTTTTGCCTTCATTAGTCGGCCCGCTTCCGCCAAGGTGGGGTCATGTCCGCCAAGACCCTCTTCCAGCGCATCGCCGACGGCGAGATCCCGGCCAAGCTGGTCCACTCGGACGACCTGTGCGTGGCCTTTCATGACATCGCCCCGCAGGCGCCCGTCCACGTCCTCGTCGTCCCCCGCAAGCCCATCCCGCGCCTCGGCCAGGCCGCCGAGCTCGACCAAGCCCTGCTCGGCCATCTCCTCCTGACCGCCGGCAAGCTCGCGCGCGACCTTGGCCTCGCCAACGGCTTCCGCGTCGTCATCAACCACGGCCGCGACGGCGGCGAGAGCGTCCCGCACCTCCACGTCCACCTCCTCGGCGGCCGCGCCCTCGCCTGGCCCCCGGGCTGAGCCATGCCGGTCGCGCTCCCCTGCCTCTGCCTCGACGGGTCCGTCCGCGACCTCGTCCGGGGCGGCGTCTGGGCGGGCGAGGGCTGGGTGGCCGAGCTCGAGCTCGCGGGCAACCCGGCGGACACGATCGGGCCGCTGGCGGAGGCCGTCCTCGCGCTCGCCAACCTGTCGCTCCGCGACCTCGGCTCCGTCGCGGTCAACCTCGGCCCCGGCTCCATCCTCGGCATCCGCGCCTGCGCCGTCACCGCCAAGGCCTGGTCGGCGAGCGTCGGCGTCGCCGCCCACGGCTGGTCCGGCCACCGCGCCGCCGCGCTCGCTGCCGCCGATACCTGCGACGCCGTGGTCTCCGAGGCGCGCGACGGACGGTGGGCGGCGCAGCGGCTGCGCGACGGCGAGCCAGCCGGCACCCTCGCCGAGGTCGCGCCGGAGGACCTGCGCGGCCTGCGCGTCCGCCCGCTGCGCGGCGGTTTCCGCCATGTCCTTCCCGAGGGGCTCGGCGAGCCCGTGGATGCCTGGCCTGAGCTGCCGAGGATTTTCCGCGATCGCGGACTTCCCGGTCTCACCGAAACCCTGGACGCCCTCAACGCGCCCGGCGCCTACGCCCTCTGGTCCGGCAAGGCCCACGCCAAGCCCGCGCCATGAGCCCCGCCTCGCCCATTCCCGGCGTGCGCGCCTGGGTCGAGATCGACCTCGCCGCCCTCGACCGCAACGTCGGCCGCATCAAGGCCGCGCTCCCCCGCGGCATCCGCTATGTCGCCGTCGTGAAGGCGAACGCCTACGGGCATGGCATGCCCGAGGTGGTCTCGCGTCTGCTACAGGCGGGCATCGACCGCTTCGCCGTGGCCAATGTCGAGGAGGCCGGGCAGCTTCGCGAGATCGGCCCGGAGGCCGAGATCCTCGTCCTCTCGCCGGCGCTCCCCGAGGAGTGGTCCCGCGCCGTCGAATCCGGCCTCGACCTGACGCTGTCCTCCGAGGACGAGGCCGAGGGCCTCGCCGCGCTCGCCGCCGCCCGCGGCGCCCGCGCCCGCGTCCACCTCAAGGTCGACACCGGGATGGGCAGGGCGGGGGCGTGGCATGAGGAGGCCCCGGCGCTGCTCGCGCGCATCCTGGAGTTGCCGGCTCTCGAGCTGCGCGGCCTCTACACGCACTTCGCCCACGCCGACGGCGACCCCGCGCTCACCGCCGAGCAGCGTCGCCGCTTCGCCGCCGTCCTGGCCCGGGTGCCGGCCGACGTCCGCGCGCGCCTGGCCGTCCACGCCGACAATTCCTCGGGCCTCGACACCTTCTCCGCCGACAGCCCGGTCAACGCCGTGCGCGTCGGCCTGCTCCAATACGGCCTGCCGCCTCACCCCGGCTCCTTCCTCGATCGCATCCGCCCCGAGCCGATGCTCGGCTTCCATGCGCGCGTCGTGCTCGTCAAGCGGCTGCCCGCCGGCGCGACCGTCAGCTACGGCGGCACCTGTCGCCTCGCGCGCGACAGCCGGGTGGCGATTGTCTCGGCGGGCTACGGCGACGGCATCCCGACGGCCGCGAGCAACCGCGGCCAGTTGCTCATCCGAGGGCGCCGTTGTCCGATCCTGGGGCGGGTCACCATGGACCAGACGATCGTGGACGTCACCGACCTGCCGGAGGCCTCGGTCGGCGACATCGCCACCATCGTCGGCGAGCAGGGCGGGGAACGTATCACGGTGGACGACTTCTGCGCCTGGGCCGACTGCATCCCTTGGGAGGCCCTGTGCTCCCTGACCCAGCGCGTCCGGAGGGTCTATCGCACGGACCGCACCTGAGGATGGAGCTCGTTGGGATGATCCGGTAGGGTCGTCTCACTGAGGCGACCGGGGGCTTGACAGGGTAATGGGTAGGGTCGCCTCTCCGAGGCGACCGGGAATCCAAATAGGGAAAGGAAAAGGGCGGACGCTTCGGAGAGGCGTCCCTACCCAAGCACCGACCTTGTCGCGCCGGGATCAGCCCGGCACGACAAGATTCACCAACTTGCCCGGGACGACGATCTCCTTGGCGATCGCCTTGCCCTCGAGGAACTTGGCCACCGCGGGGTCGGCCTTGGCGAGCGCGAGCAGCTGCTCCTTGGTCGTCTCCTTGGGGACCTTTGCGGTCGAGCGGACCTTGCCGTTGACCTGGAAGATGACCTCCACCGTGGTCTCGACGAGCCTGGACGGGTCGGCCTTGGGCCAGCCGGCGTCGGAGACGCTGCCCTCGTGGCCGAGGCGCGACCAGACCTCCTCCGCCAGATGCGGCGCGAAGGGCGCGAGCAGGCGGATGAAGTCCTCCAGCGTCGCGCGCCGGATGGCCGGCGCCTTCTCCGCGGCGTTGAGGAAGATCATCATCTGCGAGATCGAGGTGTTGAAGGAGAGCGTGTCGATGTCGGCCGTGACCTTCTGGAT
>CAIPVK010000255.1 GCA_903868455.1 uncultured Opitutia bacterium | reverse complement strand
GCCCAGTGGTTCTTCCGCTGCAGGGACCAGAGGTCGATGATGTCGCCGTTGAGGACGAGCTTCTCGCAGCGCACGCCGCGCAGGACGTCGAGCAGCGCCCGGGCCTGGGCGTCCTTGGTCCCGAGGTGGAGGTCCGACAGGAAGAGCGTGCGGAACTGGACCTTGCCGGGCTTGGGAACCGAGGGATCGGGGGGCGTCATGTCACCGCATGATGCACCCTCCGGGTTACGGTCGCATGACCGCCGGGAGACGTTGTCGACACGATCTCCCAAGGGGGCGTCCGGCCCGAGGCGTCGCCTTTGTCACGGGACTTTGTTACGAAAAAGGGGATTGGGTGACACCTCAGGCTTGCCGAGGGAGGGGGATGCGGTCAGTCCCTAGGCCCGACGCCATGAGCAACTTCCTCAAGAAGGTCCTGGGCAAGGACGACAAGTTCTACGTGCTGCTGGAGGCCAGCGCCGAGGAGGCCCGGACCAGCGCCCGCGCCCTGAGCAAGGTCCACGCGGCCATCGGCACCCCGGGCTTCGAGGCCGCCCTGGGCGAGCTCGTCGTCAGCCGGCGCAAGGACAAGCGCCTCGGCCTCTCCATCACCGAGGAGCTCTGCGCCACCTTCGTCACCCCGCTGGAGCGCGAGGACATCGAGGCGCTGGCCAACGCCCTCTACAAGATCCCGAAGACGGCGGAGAAGATCGCCGAGCGCATGGCCATCTGCCCGACCCAGTTCGCCGCCGACATCGTGACCAAGCAGGTCCGCATGCTCGAGCAGGCCACCGACGTCCTGGTCGGCCTGGTGGCCGCCCTGCGGCGCCTCTCCGACATGGAGCGCATCCGCGACGCCTACGAGATCCTGCAGACCATCGAGGGCGACGCCGACAAGCTCATGGTCGGCCTGCTGCGCGACCTCTACCAGGGCGCCGTCGACGCCAAGGAGGTCGTCATCCTCAAGGACATCTACGAGCTCCTCGAGCGCGCCATCGACCACTGCCGCGACGCGGGCAAGGTCGTCTTCCAGATCGCCCTCAAGTACAGCTGAGCGCCGGGCCCGAACGCGATGGACCCGCTGCTCCTCGTCCTGCTCGTCATCCTCGTCGCGCTGGCGTTCGAGTACATCAACGGCTTCCACGACGCGGCCAACGCCATCGCCACGGTGGTCTCCACCCGCGTCCTCACGCCCCGCCAGGCCATCCTGCTCGCGGCCGCGACCAACCTCGTCGGCGCCTTCTTCGGGCACGAGGTGGCCAAGACCATCTACTCCGGCTACATCGCCTCGGGCTTCGACGTCTCGCTCCAGGCCATCGCCTGCGGCCTGATGGGCGGCATCGTCTGGAACCTCGTGACCTGGTGGTTCGGCATCCCGTCGAGCTCCTCCCACGCCCTCATCGGCGGCCTCTGCGGCGGGGTCCTCGGCCAGCACCACCTCACCTGGGGCGTCCTGCTCTGGGACGGCGTCGACAAGTCCGGCAAGGCCGCGGGGCTCTGGCCCAAGCTGGTGAAGCCGATGGTCTCGTCGCCCTTCATCGGCTTCGCCCTGGGCGCGACCTTCATGCTCCTGCTCACCGCGCTGATCGTGCGGTTCGCCATCCGGCCGAGCAAGGTGCAGAAGGTCTTCGGCCGGCTCCAGCTCGTCTCGGCCGGCATGATGGGCTTCTCCCACGGGTCGAACGACTCCCAGAAGACGGTCGGCATCATCACCCTCACGCTCCTCTCGGCCCACGCCACGGGGGCCCTGGCGGGCGCGCCCGGCTGGATGGGCTTCCTCTCGGTCGAGCCCGACGCGAAGGGCCACCTGCCCCACGCGCCCTACTGGGTGATCGTGGTCTGCGCCGTCACCATGGCGCTCGGCACCGCCGCCGGCGGCTGGCGCATCATCCGCACCATGGGCCACAAGATGGTCAAGCTGCAGCCCGTCCACGGCTTCGCCGCCGAGACCGGGGCCGCCCTCACCATCCAAGGCGCCTCGATGCTCGGCATCCCGCTCTCGACCACCCACGTCATCTCCACCTCCATCCTCGGGGTCGGCGCCACCAAGCGCTTCGACGCCGTGCGCTGGGGATTGGTCGGCCGCATCGTCTGGGCATGGGTGCTGACCATCCCGATCACCGCGGGGCTGGGCTACGGGCTGTACCGCCTGATGGCCGCCCTGGCCTGGACGCCGGCCTGAGGCTTTTCCCGCCTTCTCCTCTTGCCAGAAGGGGTCGCCGTCCTACGGTGCGGGACGCATCCATGGGCAACTCCGAGTACGCCTACAACAGCAAGGTCGAGGGCGAGGTCATCGTGACCCGCGCCGACGCCGTCGTGAACTGGGTCCGGAGCCACTCCGTCTGGCCCATGCCGATGGGCCTGGCCTGCTGCGCCATCGAGCTGATGGCCGCCGGCGGCTCCCGGTTCGACATCGCCCGCTTCGGCATGGAGGTCATGCGCTTCTCGCCCCGCCAGGCCGACTGCATGATCGTCGCCGGCACGGTGACCTACAAGATGGCCGAGGTCGTCCGCCGCATCTACGACCAGATGGCCGAGCCCAAGTGGGTCGTCGCGATGGGCGCCTGCGCGTCCTCGGGCGGCATGTACCGCTCCTACGCCACGCTCCAGGGCGTGGACAACATCGTCCCGGTGGACATCTACATCTCCGGCTGCCCGCCCCGCCCCGAGGCGCTCCTCGACGGCATGATGCTCCTGCAGGAGAAGATCCGGACGGAGGGCGGCTCCCTCCGCCGCACCTTCCGCGGACGCACCGTGGAGACCAAGGTCGTCGGCTGACATGGACACCGCCTCCCTCGTCGCCGAGCTCTCGGCCGCCATCCCGGGCGCGAAGCCCCGCCCCTCCCGCGACATGGCGGGCCTCGAGGTGCCCGCCGCGGCCCTCGCCGACACCGTCCGCCGCCTCCGCGACGCGCACGGCTTCGACCT
>CAIPVK010000254.1 GCA_903868455.1 uncultured Opitutia bacterium | reverse complement strand
GCTCGGGTTCAGCTTGCGCGCCTCGCCGATGATCTTGCCGCGGTAGAGCTCGATCTGGACGATCGACATCGAGGGCTCGGCGGAGAGCTCCTTGTACTTGCCGGCGATGATGAGGGGCGAGGCGACTTGGCTGAAGATCTTAACCTCGATCTGCGTCTCGGGCGTCACGAGGATGGTGGCGCCGTTGGAGAAGATGAGCTCGGCGGAGGCGCCCGCGGGGGTCTCGACCCGGTGGCCTTCCTTGAAGGTCAGACCCTTGGTGAGGTTGGCGGAGCGACCGGAGACGTCCTTCAGCGTGGGCACGCCTTGGACGAGACCGGCCTCGATCACACCCTTCTGGAGCGCGGCCGAGGAGAGGGCGGGCATGAGGCCGAGCCAGAGAAGGAAGAGGGGGCTGAGAATTCGGGGGACGAGCATGGCGGCGCCGCTAAGGCAGCCCAAAGGGTGGCCGCCGCAGGCGTTTTGGCAAACAAAACCCCTCACCGGCGAGCCGGGAGGGGTCGGTGGGGGAATAGGCCCCGAATCAGCCCTGGAAGGGCTCGAGCAGGCGCTTGACCCGGAGGGCGGCCAGCTGGGCGTAGCGCGGCAGGCCGTTCTCGTAAGGGAGGGTCAGCTCGCCCTGGATGAGGGGAGAGGCGTACTTGAGGAAGGGCAGCTCGATGGACATGCGGTCCGAGCCGATCCAGTTGGCGGGGAAGGTCTTCACGCCGTTGGCGATGTCGCCCAGGGGGGCGAGGGCGGTCTTGACCGAGTAGGTGTCCTTGCCCTCGACGCGGGCGAGGACGACCATCTTGCCCGACTCGCCGTCGACCGCGGCCTTGACCGCGGCCTGGCCGCAGAGGAAGGCCTCGTCGACGTCCGCCAGCGAGGCGGAGTGAGAGGCGGCGCGCTGGGCGATGCCGAGCTTGGCCGAGCGGGCCTTGACGCCCTCGATGCGGCTCTCGACGAGGGAGCGGAGGTACTCGCCGGCGCCGCCGAGGACGGCGTGGCCGAAGGCGTCGGTGCTGGAGGTGTCCGCGCCGAGGTAGGCGCCGGACTCGTCCTGCACGCCCTCGGAGACGACGACGAAGCAATGGGGGTTGGACTTGAGGACCTCGAGGACGCGGTTGACGAAGGCGTCGGGATTGAAGGGCGACTCGGGGAGGAGGACGATATGGGGCGCGTCGGTGGCCTGGCGGTCCTTGCGGCGGGCGAGGACGGTCGAGGCGGCGAGCCAGCCGGCGTTGCGGCCCATGACCTCGAGGATCGAGACGAAGTCGTTCTGGCCCATGGCGGCGTTGTCGAGGGACATCTCGCGGACCGTGGTGGCGAGGTACTTGGCGACGGAGCCGTAGCCCGGGCAGTGGTCGGTCAGGGGCAGGTCGTTGTCGATCGTCTTGGGCACGCCGATGACGCGGAGGTCGTAACCGCGCTCCTGGGCGAGGTTGTGGATCTTGAGGGCGGTGTCCTGGGAGTCGTTGCCGCCGATGTAGTGGAAGTAGCGGATGTTGTGGGCGGCGAAGACCTGCAGGATGCGGTCGAAGTCCTCCTGCTTCTTGACCTTGTAACGGCAGGTGCCGAGGGCGGCGCCCGGGGTGTGGCGGAGGGCGCGGACGGTCAGCTGGGACTCGGAGGCGAGGTCGACGAGCTCCTCCTTGAGGACGCCGTGGATGCCGTTCAGACCGCCGAAGATCTCGGGGATGGTGTCCTCGTGGTTGAGGGCCTCGGTCAGGACGCCCGCGAGGGAGGCGTTGATGACCGGGGTGGGACCGCCGCTCTGGGCGACGAGGAGATTGCCTTGAAGGGACATGGGAATGGAACGG
>CAIPVK010000253.1 GCA_903868455.1 uncultured Opitutia bacterium | reverse complement strand
TCTCCGCGCCGGCGCCCCCGCGGCGCGCGTCGCGGCCGCGCTCGCCCGCTGGCGCCCCCTCGGCGGCCGCGGCTCCGTTCACCGCGACGGCGCGCGCGAGCTGCACGTCGACTGCTACAACTCCAGCCCCGCCGCCCTCGCCGACGCCGCCGCCGCCTTCGCGCGCCGCACGCGCGGCCCGCGCCTCTGGGTGCTCGGCGGCATGGCCGAGCTCGGGGCCGCCTCGCGCGAGCTCCACGCCGCGGCGGGCCGCTCCCTGCCGCTCGGCCCGGGCGACCGCGTCCTCGCCCTGGGCGGCGACGCCGACGCCCTCGCGGCCGCCTGCGGCGGGCGCGTGGCCCGCGACACCGACGAGGTCGCCGCCGCCATCGCCGCGTGGTCCGGCCCCGTCCTCGTCAAGGGCAGCCGCGCCCACGCCCTCGAGCGCGCCCTTCCCGACGCCGTCCGCCGCCAGCTCGGCTTCCACTGAGATGCTCCACCACCTCGCCGATCACCAGCACCTCTGGGGCCCCCTCCGCCTCTTCGACTACCTGTCGGTGCGCATGATCCTCGCCGGCGTCACGGCCCTGCTCCTCGGGCTCGCGCTCTCGGGCCCCGTCCTGCGCTCGCTCGCGCGCCTGCGCCAGCCGGAGCGCGACGCCCGGCTGATGGGCGAGCTGGCCAAGGAGGGCGGCAAGGTGCCCACGATGGGCGGGCTGCTCATCGCCGCGTCCATGCTGCCCGCCGCGTTGCTCTGGGCGAAGCCGACGCCGGCCGTCGGCGCCGCCCTCGTCTGCCTCCTCGGCATGGGCGCGCTGGGCCTCTGGGACGACTGGCTCAAGGTCCGCCGCGGCAACGCCGACGGCATCTCCGCCCGGACCAAGCTCGCGGGCCAGCTCGCGGTCGCCGCGGTCGCCTACGCCGTCTGGGCCGCGTCCTCCGGCGCCCTCGCGGCCGAGGTCTGGGTGCCCGGCCTCGCCCAGCCCGTCGTCTCCCTCCCCGCCCTCGGCGCGGGACTCGCGCTGTCGCTCGCCGGCGCGTTCTTCCTGCTCGTGGCCACCGGCGCCTCCAACGCCGTCAACCTCACCGACGGCCTCGACGGCCTCGCCATCGGCTGCGTCCTCGTCGTCACGCTGATCCTCGGCGTCGTCGCCTACCTGGCGGGGGACGCCCGCCACGCGGAGTACCTCCTCATCCGCCACGTCCCGGGCGCGGGCGAGCTGGGCGTGCTCTGCTGCGCCCTCGCGGGCGGCTCGCTCGTCTTCCTCTGGCACAACGCCGCCCCCGCCGAGGTCTACATGGGCGACGTCGGCGCGCTCGGCATCGGCGGCTTCCTCGGCGCGACGGCCTGCCTCATCCACCAGCCCTTCCTGCTCGCCGTCGCCGGCGGCGTCTTCGTCCTCGAGGCCGCCTCGGTCATCCTCCAGGTCGCCTGGTTCCGCCGCACCGGCGGCCGGCGCCTGTTCCTGATGACGCCGATCCACCACCATTTCCAGAAGCTCGGCTGGCCCTCCACCAAGGTCGTGACGCGGTTCTGGATCCTCTCCCTCCTCTTCGGCCTGCTCGGCCTGCTCACCCTCAAGCTGCGATGACCGAGCTCCCCGAGATCCTCGCCCGCCGGCTCGCCCGCCCCGCCGCCATCCTCGGCGACGGCGTGAGCGGCCGCGCGGTCGCCGCCGCCCTCGCGGCGGCGGGCCGGGCCTCGGTCACCTACGACGCCCGCGGCGAGCGCGCCGCCTTCGGCGCCGCCGAGGCGTCCGCCCACGACCTCGCCGTCCTCAGCCCCGGCTTCGCCCAGAACCACCCGTGGGTGCTGGCCGCGCGCCGCGCCGGTTGCCTCTGCCTGGGCGAGCTCGACCTCGGCGCCCTCCTCTGGGACGGCCCCGCCGTCGCCGTCACCGGCACCAACGGCAAGACCACCCTCACCGAGTTCCTCGCCTTCGCCCACAAGCGCGCCGGACGGAACGCCGTGGCCTGCGGCAACATCGGGCTGCCCTTGACCACGCTGGCCGCCGACCCCGCCGTCTCCGCCGCCGGGCTCCTGCCCATCGTCGAGGTCAGCTCCTTCCAGGCGGAGGACCTGCGCCACTTCCGCCCCGAGGCCGTCCTCTGGACGAACCTCGACGAGGACCACCTCGACCGCCACGGCGACATGGAGGGCTACTTCCGCGCCAAGCACAAGCTGGTGGAGCGCCTCCTCCCGGCCGGCCCGCTCGTCGTCGGCGAGTCCGTCGTCGCCCACGCGCGCGCCCTCGGCGTCGCGCTCCCCGACGAGACGATCGTCGCCCGGCGCGAGGACGTCGCCGGCCGCGCGCCCGCGGGCTCGCCCTTCGGCACCTGGCCCCAGCTCGAGAACTGGGCCCTCGCCGTCCGCTACTGGGAGGCCCGCGGCCTGCCCTTGGACGTGCTCGAGGAGGCCGCCCGCCTCTTCCGCGTCGGCCCGCACCGCCTGCGCAAGGTGGCCGAGGCCGGCCTGGTCGAGTTCTGGAACGACTCCAAGGGCACGAACTTCCACGCCACGCTCGCCGCGCTCCGCGGGTTCGACTGCCCCGTGCGCTGGATCGGCGGCGGCAAGTGGAAGGGCGGCGACCTCCGCCGCTTCGCCGCCGAGCTGGCGCCCCGCGTCGAGCGCGCCCATCTCGTCGGCGAGACCGGCCCGGAGCTGGCCGCCCACCTCCGCGAGCTCGGCCGCGCGGCCGAGCTCCACCCGACGCTCGAGGAGGCCGTCCTGGCCGCCGGCACCCCCGCCGCCGTCCGCACCGCCGTGCTCCTCAGCCCCGCCTTCGCGAGCCTGGACATGTTCCGCGGCTACGCCGAGCGCGGCCTCGTCTTCGAGCGCTCGGCCCTCGCGCTCGCCGCCCGTCGCGGCTGAACCCTCTCTCCCAACCCACAACCCAACACACCACCATGCGACCCATGATCACCATCGGCGCCGTCGTGCTCCTGCACCTCGGCGTCATCGCCGTCCTCGTCGGCGTCAACGGCTGCCGGACCACCTCCGGCTTCGAGAAGCCCGGCGACCTCTCCGCCTACACCGGCGTCCCCGGCGCCGGCGCCTCCGCCCCGGCCGCGGCCCCCGCGCCCGCCGGCCTCAACGAGCCCGCGGCCCCCGCCGCCCCTCGCGCGGCCAAGGTCGGCCACGGCGGCACCTACACCGTCGTCCGCGGCGACAGCCTCTGGCTGGTCGCCCGCCGCGAGGGCGTGAGCCTCGCCGCCCTCGCCGCCGCCAACGGCATCGAGGTCAACGCCGTCCTCCGCGAGGGCCAGAAGCTCGCCATCCCCTCGGCCGACTTCGTCGCCCCCGCGCCCAAGGCCGACGCCCCCGCGGCCGGCGCCGCCGACGGCAAGCCCGCGGCCCCCGCTCCCCGCTCCTCGCTCGCCGCGCCCGAGGGCGGCTTCGGCGGCTTCGGCACCTCCGCTCCCGCGCCCGCGGCCCCC
>CAIPVK010000252.1 GCA_903868455.1 uncultured Opitutia bacterium | reverse complement strand
GCCGCCGGGCGGGCCGGGGGCGCGACGCGGGTCGCGACCGCGGGCAGCGGCGTGGCGCGGAGCGCGGGGCCGGCGGGGGCCTTGGGCGCCTCGGGGGCGGCGGCGGGCGCGGGGGCGGCGGGCGCGGGCTTGGGGGCCTCGGCGACGGGCGCGGGGGCTTCCGCGGGCGCGGGCTCGGGGGCGACCTTGGGCAGCTTGGGCGCCAGGAAGGTCATCAGCTCGTCGCGGTAGAACTTGCCGCAGGTGGAGGAGGCGGCCGGCTTCTTGCCCTCGCTGTAGACGGAATCCTTCCACGAGGGGAAGGCCTCGACGAACTCGTCGACCCAGGCGAGGAGCTGCTTGACCTCGACGCCGAGCTCCTTGGCCACGTCGCTGAAGCGCTGCGTGGTCGGGGCCTTCTTGGCGGGGGCCGCCTTCTTTTTCTTGTCGGTCATGAAAGGGGTTCTTGGGGTCGCGGCGACGCCGCTGGTTCGCCCCGCGGCGCCGGGAGACCCGGCGCGCGGGCCGGGTTCAGGCCTTGGCCTTCTCGGCGGCGGCCAGGATGGCGGCGGCCTCCTCGGCGGCGAAGCCGGCGGAGACGAGGTCCTCGGCGGTCATGCCCTCGAAGCCGCCGAGCTCGGTCACGCCCATGCCGGCGAGGCGGCCCGCCTGGTCGGCGGTGAGGCCGAGGCGCTCGGCCAGCTGCTGGGCGCGGAGACCGGCCTGGGCCTCGACGGACTCGGGCGCGTGGATGGACTTGGCGATGTCGAGGCGCCAGCCCATGAGCTTGGAGGTGAGGCGGGCGTTGCGGCCGCCCTTGCCGATGGCGATGCGCATGTCGTCCTCCGAGACCTCGAAGTGGATCTGGCGGTTGCGCTCGTCGACGTGGACGTTGCGGGGCTTGGCGGGCTTGATGGCCTCCTCGAGCAGCTTGAGCGGCTCGGGCATGAAGCGGATGATGTCGACCTTCTCGTTGTTGAGCTCCTTGACCAGGTTGCGCACGCGCGAGCCGCGGGCGCCGACGCAGGCGCCGACGGGGTCGACCTTGGGGTCGCGGGTGTCGACCGCGAGCTTGGTGCGGTAGCCGGGGTCGCGGGCCATGGCGGCGACGAAGACGGTGCCGTCGGCGATCTCGGCGACCTCGAGCTGGAGGAGCCGGGTGACGAAGGCGGGGTTGGCGCGGGAGAGGATGAACTCGGGGCCGCGCTGGGTGATGTCGATCTTCAGGAGCAGGGCGCGGATGCGGTCGCCGGTGCGGAAGTCCTCGCCGGGGCTGCGCTCGCGGTAGGGGAGGATGGCCTCGGCGGTGCCGAGCTCGACGATGACGTTGCCCCGCTCGACGCGGCGCACGGTGCCGGTGACGATGTCGCCCTCCTTGTCCTTGTACTCCTGGTAGACGTGCTCCTTCTCGATGGCGCGGAAGCGCTGGTTGATCAGCTGCTGGGTCGACTTGGCGGCGATGCGGCCGAGCTCGGAGACGGCCATGGGCTTGCGGATGAGGTCGCCGACCTTGGGGTCGCGGGCGTACTTGGCCGCCTCGGAGGGGTTGATCTCGCGCTTCTCGTCGGAGACGGAGTCGGTCACGCGGAAGACGATCCAGGCGTCGAGCTTGCCGGAGTCGGGGTCGGCGAGGACCTCGATCTCGTGGCCCTGCATGACGGACTTCTCGACGGAGGACTTGATGGCCTCGACGATGAGGGCGCAGGCGTCGGGACGGGAGATGCTCTTCTCCTTCTCGAGGTACTGCAGGAACGGCTTGATGTCTTGGCTCATGGCGCGGACGGGAGGTTTGGGTTGGGAAAGGGGTCGGGGGACGAAAAAGGCGGGCCCGGGATGGAGCCCACCTTCGTGAAAAGGCGACTGAGGGGGTTATCCCACCCCCGGGGGCCGGTGTCAAGGCCCGAGGGCGGGGCCCCGGCTCACTCCAGCAGGCCGACCTCGGCCGCGCTGACGTGCGACTTCTCCAGCGCGCGCAGGCCGGTGAAGCGGAAGTAGCGCAGCTTGGCCGGCGCGGCGAAGGTCACCGCCTGCTCCTGCGGGTTGGCGCGGAGGTTGCCGAACTCGCCCTCGGCGAGGACCTTCCAGGTCGAGCCGTCGAGGCTGCCCTCGAGGCGGTAGCGGTCGGTCATGCCGTGGCGGGTGCCGTCCTGCCGGGGGATGTAGAAGAAGCCCTTGGCGAGGCGCTCCTTGCCGGTGTCGACGACGAAGCCCTGCGGGGGCGCGAGCTCGCCCGAGCTCGGGTGGGTGTGCCAGAAGCTGGTGGGGTCGCCGTCGATGGCGCGCTCCGCCGGGGCGCCCTTGCCGCCGTCGGTGGACGAGACGACCTTCCAGCCGACCGGCTTGCGGCGGGCGAAGGCGGCCTGGGGCCCGCGGGCGCCCTCGGGCTCCTTGAACAGCGAGAGCTCGCTGAGGCAGGGGACGGCGAGGGAGCCGGTGACGCGGAGGCGGAAGCGGTCGGAGGTGACGGCGGGGAAGCGCAGCACGCGCTGGTGGCCGACGGTGGTGGCGTAGGCCACCTCCTGCCAGTCGCCGCCGACCCAGGCGTCGAGGGCGAAGGACTCGACGCGCTGGCCGAGCGGCGTGAACTCGCGGAGGCGGACGACGTCGACGGTCGCGGGGGCCTTGAGGGCGATGACGGCCTCGGGCGCGCGGTCGCCGTCCTCGCCGCACCAGTAGGTGTCGCGCTTGCCGTCCGTGAGGGCGGCGGCCGAGAACCGGGCGTCGCCGCCGCGGCGGGTGGCGGACTCGGCGGAGGCGCCGAGGGCGAAGTCGGCCTTGAGCATGCCGTC
>CAIPVK010000251.1 GCA_903868455.1 uncultured Opitutia bacterium | reverse complement strand
CTGGCGGAGGTCGTGGATGTAGGCGCACTCGGCGTGCTTGAGCTCGCCGAAGAAGCCCTGGCGGGCGAGGTTGAGGACGAAGAGCTCGCTGTCGCCGTAGCAGCAGTTCTCGAGCACGACGCAGTGGCGCTGGGTCAGCTCGGAGCAGTCCACCAGCTGCCAGCACTCGTCGACGGTGACGGCCGGCGAGACCTCGACGAAGGCGTGCTTGCCCTCGCGCATGGCCTTGAGGCACATGGGCACGTGCCACTCCCAGGGGGTGCTGACGTAGACCACGTCGATGTCGGCGCGCTCGACCAGCTTCTCCCAGGCGTTCTCGTCGCCGGCGTAGACGGCGGGCGCCTTGCCGGTCTTGGCCTTGACCTTGTCCGCGGCCCGCTGGGCGCGGTCCTGCAGCAGGTCGCAGACCGCGACGACCTCGACGAAGTCGAGGTTGAGGCTGTCGTTGAGGTGGGTCATCCCGCGCGAGAGGCCGATGTGGGCGACGCGCACCTTGGAGAGGGGCTGGGTGGTGAGGTTCCAGACGGGCTTGGCGCCGGCGGGCCGGGGTCGGGCGCGGCCCATCTCCTCGATGCCGGTGTAGCGGAGCGCGCGCGGGTCGGGGGCGGCCGCGGCGTCGGCGGTCAGGCCGCGGGCCATGCCGAGGCCGAGGCCGGCGAGGGCGGCGGTGCGGAGGAAGTCGCGGCGTGAGTTGGGGGCGTCGGGGGAGCGCATGGTCGGGAAGGGGATGACAGGCGTTGTCGAGGAAGGTTGCGGGGTCAATTCCAGGCGACGAACCCCTGGGCGTCCTTGATGCCGAAGACCGCGAGGTTGCGCACGGCGTGGCCGACGAGCGCGGGCGCCAGGGATCGCCCGGGGTTCAGGGGGTTGAACCGGCAGAGGTAGAGCCAGCAGGAGACGGCGAAGGCCGACCCGGCGGAGACCAGCGCCTTGGGGCTGCCGTCGACCGAGAGGGCGCCGTCCCTGAAGGCGACGATGTGCCCGTGCAGGAGCATGAAGATGAGCGAGCCGGCGAGGATGGCGGCGAGCAGGCGGACGCCCGAGAGGGTCGACGGCGCGGCGAAGCCGCGGAAGGTGACCTCCTCCACCACCGCCGCGCCCATCATGGCGAGCAGGAAGGACGAGGGGATGGTCGACTGCTCGTCCTGGACGCCGAGGTGGATCTCGAGGCCGGACTCGACCAAGGTCAGCAGGAGGGCGCCCACGCCCGCGAGGACCGCCGTCTGCCAGGCGCAGGGCGCCGCGCCGGGCCAGAACGGTTCGGGGGCGTCGGCGGGTCGGGATCGCGCCGCGCGCGTCTCCCTGGCCCAGAGGAAAAGGATGCCCACGCCCAGGGCGAGGTAGACGAGGTGGCTGAGGGTGGGGGAGTCCATCAGGCGCGGGCGGCGCGAACCCAATCCCGATAGGCGTCCGACGCGTCCGCGGCGAGCACAACCCACTGGGGGGTCGCGTGGGGATGTCGGGCGTGGACCCAGGCGCGGAGCGCCGGCTCGCCTTCCGCGGCCGCCTTGAGGGTCAGGCGCCACTCCTCCTCGGCACAGGTCCGCCCCTCCCAGCGGTAATGGGACGCGATCGGTCCCTCCACCTGGGCGCAGGCGGCCAGCCCCGCGTCGACCGATCCCCGCGCGAGCTCCTCGGCGGCCTTGCGGTCGGGCAGGGTGGTGAGGACGAGCCTCAGCGGCTCACTCCCGGTTGCGGCCATCGGGCGAGAGATACAGGCGCTTCATCTCCTCGATGAGGAAGTCGCGCGCCTCCTCCACGCTGTCCACGTGGCGGTAGAGCTCGCGGTCCTCGGGCGAGACCATGCCCCATTCGTGCATCACCTCGAGGTTCAACAGCGCCTTCCAATAATCCGACCCGAAGAGCAGGATGGGGATGCGCGTCCGCGTCTTCTTGGTCTGGACGAGGGTGAGCATCTCGAAGAGCTCGTCGAAGGTGCCGAAGCCCCCGGGGAACACGATCATCGCCTTGGCCAGGTAGAGGAACCAGAACTTGCGGATGAAGAAGTAGTGGAACTCGATGTCGAGCTCGGGCGTGATGTAGGGGTTGTGCGACTGCTCGAAGGGCAGGGCGATGCCGAGGCCGACCGAGCGGCCGCCCGCCTCGGAGGCGCCGCGGTTGGCGGCCTCCATGATGCCCGGGCCCCCGCCCGAGCAGATGTAGAAGCGCTGCCATTCCGGCAGGGTGAGCGACCAGCGGGTGAGCTCGGCGGAGAGCCGGCGGCAGGCCTCGTAGTGCTTGGACGCGCGCACCGCGGCCTCGGCCCGCTCGAGCTCGGCGGGCGTCGCGCCGCGCGCGCGGGCGGCGGCGAGGCGCTCCTTGGCGACGTCCATCGGCAGCGTGCGCGCCGAGCCGAACATGACGAAGGTGTTGCGGACGCCATGGCGCTTGAAGCGCATGTAGGGCTCCTGCATCTCGCACTGCACGCGGATGCTCCGCGCGAAGGTCGAGTGCATGAACTCGGGGTTGTCGTAGGCCTTGGGAGGGGGCTTCCGGAAGGCCGGCGCGGGGTCGGCGGGGTCGGTCATGCCCCGCATCCTGCGGGAAAACCGGTCCTAGCCAAGCGGTAAGCCCGTTGTTGCCCGCTTGACACAGGGGAGGGCGGGGACTTTTCTCGACCGACACGGCCATGCAACCCACCTATCGCCCTTCCAAGATCGCCCGCGCCCGCAAGGTCGGCTTCCGCGCCCGCAAGAAGACCAAGGGCGGCCGCAAGGTGCTCCGCAACCGTCGCCGGACCGGTCGCAAGCAGCTGACCAAGGTCTGAG
>CAIPVK010000250.1 GCA_903868455.1 uncultured Opitutia bacterium | reverse complement strand
GGGATGCGGACGGTCGGGACGGCGGCGTAGGCGCGGCGGGCGGCCTCGGCGAGGGTCGCGCCGCGGGCGACGACGCCCATCACGCGGCCGCCGGAGGTCACGAGGGAGCCGTCGGGCAGGCGCTTGGTGCCCCCGTGCACGAGGTCGACGCCCTCCGGCAGCGAGGACGGGAGCTCGACGGGGTCGCCGGTGCGGACGGACGCCGGGTAGCCGTGGGCGGCGAGGATGACGACGATCGCCGCGCCCGGGCGCACGCCCATCTGGGAGGATCGGTAGGCGCCGCGCGCGACCGACTCGAACAGCTCGACGGGGTCGCCATCGACCAAGGGGAGCAGCACCTGGCACTCGGGATCGCCGAAGCGGACGTTGAACTCGACGACCTTCGGGCCCTCGGGCGTCACCATGATGCCGACGTAGAGCGTACCGCGGTAGTCGATGCCGTCGGCGGCGAGGCCGGCCAGCGTGGGCTCGACGATCTCCTTGCGGACGCGCGCCTCGACCTCGGGGGTGACGACGCCGGCCGGCGCGTACGCGCCCATGCCGCCGGTGTTGGGGCCGGTGTCGCCCTCGCCCACCCGCTTGTGATCCTGGCTGGCGGGCAGCATCAGGTACTGGTCGCGGCACACGACGAGCATAATGGAGGCCTCCTCGCCCTCCATGAACTCCTCCACGAGGACCTCGTCGCCGCTCGCGCCAAAGACCTTGGCCTCGAGCATGTCGCGCAGCGCGGCCTCGGCCTCGGCCAGGTCGCGCGCGATGACGACGCCCTTGCCCGCGGCGAGGCCAGAGGCCTTGAGCACGACGGGGAAGCGCCCGGCGCGGACGCGTACGAGGGCGGGCGCGACCGAGGTGAAGGTGGCGGCGGCCGCGGTGGGGATGCGGTGGCGCAGAAGGAAGTCCTTACAGAAGGCCTTGCTCGCCTCGAGGCGGGCGCCCGCGGCGCGGGGGCCGTAGGCGAGGATGCCCGCGTCCTCGAGGGCGTCGACCACGCCGGCGGCGAGCGGCCCCTCGGGCCCGACAATCACGAGGTCGGCGCCGACGCGGCGCGCGAGCGCGACCACCGCGGCGGGGTCGGCGGCGTCGATGGGCAAGCACTCGGCCTCGAGTGCCATGCCGCCGTTGCCGGGGGCGACGCGGACGGACGCCACGCGCGGGCTACGCAGGCAGGCCTTGAGCAGGGCGTGCTCGCGGCCGCCGGAGCCGAGGATGAGGACGTTCAGCGGGGCGCTGGGCATGGGGGACGCTTGCACGGCGCTGGCCCGGAGGAAAAGCGGAATGCGCGCGCGACGTGCGAAAAAGGGCCGACCCGGACGGGGCCGGGTCGGTTTAAAGGGTGCTCAGGCAGGGACTTGAACCCTGACGCCTTTCGGCACATGCACCTCAAGCATGCGTGTCTGCCATTCCACCACCTGAGCGTGGGAAGGAGGATAGACGTGCCGAGCGCGGCGCCGTGGCGCAAGAAAAAAAGGCGCGACCCACGCTTGCCAAGTCGGGCGGGGCCGTGGGACAGTCGGGCGCGATGTCCTCCGAGCCCGATCCGAAGCCCGAGCCCTCCGACTCGATCGACCTGTCGTCGCTCGGCTTCGGCCCCGCCTGGGCGAGCGGCCCCGCGGAGAGCGTGCGCGCCGGCGGCTCCGGCGGACGGGGCCCCCGCCCCGAGCGGAGGGACGACCGCGGCCCCCGCCGCGACGGCCCCCGTCCCGAGCGTCGCGACGGACCCCGCCCCGAGCGCCGGGATGACCGCGGCCCCCGCCGCGACGGCCGGCGCGGCGACCCGCGCGAGTCGCGCGGCTTCGACCGTCCCGAGCCGCCCCGGCTCGTCGTCGCCTGCGAGTTCTACCCCGACGACGCCAAGTTCGAGCTCCTCGGCAAGGCGATGCGCGAGAGCCAGGTGACGTACCAGCTCTTCGACGTCGCCGCCCTCATCCTCGAGAAGGAGGACCGCCTCTCCATCGTGGCCAAGCCCGCGGCCGAGGGCGCGACCCTCGCCGTCTCCGTGCCCGACGGCCTGCCCTTCCTCTCCGAGGCCGAGGCGATCGGCCACGTGATGGCCCGCCACCTCGCGACCTTCTTCGACACGACCGAGGTCGAGGTCGAGGCGCCCAAGGGCAACTTCCAGATGGTCGGCCGCTGCCCGCGCACGGGAGAGATCCTCGGCGCCCCGAACCACCACGACTGGACCCGCCGCCTGCGCGAGCACCACGCCCGCCACTTCGCCGGGATGTCCTTCGACCGCTTCAAGGCGGGCGTCGAGATGGTGCGCGAGCCCGAGGTCGTCGCCGCCTGGCTCGCCGCCCAATCCAAGCAGCTCCGCTACGTCCCCAAGGACCGCCAGGAGGGCGAGCCCGAGCAGCTCGAGTCGCTCGACGCCGCCAAGGCCTTCCTCCTCGCCCACCGCCGCGACGCCGCGGTCAAGTCCCTGCCCTGGGTCCGCTTCCCCGGCCGCCTGCTCGCCGAGCTGCCCGCCGGCCCGCTCAAGGACTCGGTCCTCTGGATCCTCGAGGAGCAGCGCCACTTCCCCCTCGCCACGGCCAACGGCATCCGCGGCCGCCTGCGCAAGGAGGGCTTCCACCTCTACAAGCGCGGCTCGAAGGGCATCACCTTCGTCTGCGGCGTCCGCCGCAAGTGCCGCGACGAGCGCACGACCTTCTCCGAGTCGATGGCCAAGGTGCTGGCCGAGCTCGACGCGCGCGCCGGCATGAACGGCGCGCAGCTCGCGGCCAGGCTCGTCCCCGACGAGGCGGACGAGGCCGGGCGCAAGGCGGTCGCCGCCGACCTGGTCTTCCTCATCTCGCAGGGCTACGTGGCCAAGCTGCCCAACGGCGCGCTCCACGCCCAGCCCGTCATCCGCAACGCCGCCGAGGCCAAGGCCGCGGAGGCCGAGGAGTCGGCGGGCGAGGCG
>CAIPVK010000249.1 GCA_903868455.1 uncultured Opitutia bacterium | reverse complement strand
CTCCGCCGCCGCGTGGGCGACCAGCGCCAACGGCACGCGCTTCTTCATCGACCACGCCTACCTCGCCAACTGGTCGGGCTGGGACTATTACTTCGCCTCCTCGCTGACCCGGCAGGACACCTCCGGGTTCGCCGCCCACGGGGTCGCGCAGCGGGACCTCGCCCAGGTGCTGGACGAGTTCATGCGCGGGGTGACGCCCCTGCCGAACCGGCGCCTGAGCTGGATCCGCAACACCGGGGAGGCCGACAACGCCGCGGCCTGGGCGCGCCTCATGACCGCCGCCGTGCCTTATGTCGCGGCCGGCATCCCCGCCGGCACCACGCGGCAGGGCGACCTCGCGCAAACCGACGCGCACGCCAAGCTGGCGCGCAACCTCCTGCTCGAGGGCGCTTTCAACGTGAACAGCGTCTCCCAGGAGGCCTGGCGCGCCGTGCTCCTCGCCGCGCGCGGGCGCGCCGTGACCCACGACCGCACCTCGCAGGGCGCCCCGGGGACGGTCGCGGTCGACGACCTGTCGACGGGCGAGGTCCGCACGCCCTTCCCGCGCTTCTCCATGCCGCTCGGACCCTGCGCGGACAAGGCCGGGACGGAGGCCGCCCACTGGGCCGGCTTCCGCGCCCTGACCGACGCGCAGGTCGACGCGCTGGCCGAGGCGATCGTCCGCGAGGTCAAGCAGCGCGGGCCCTTCCTCTCGCTGGGCGAGTTCGTCAACCGCCGCGTCGCCCGCCGCGGGGCCGGCCCCGCCGACTGGTTCGCCAAGCAATCGGGGCGCGCCACCGGCTCGATCGCCGACACGCGGCCGGAGACGCGCGGCGCGCTGCAGGCCGCCATCGACCGCACGACGATCAACGCGCGCTGGACGGCGGCGGGGAGGACCTACGCCACGGCCGAGCTCACCGCCCCCGACCCCTCGCTGCCCGGGATCTCCAACCAATACCTGGGCAACGACGCGCTGGCCAACTTCCCCGTCGACGCCTCGGGCAAGGTCGCCCGGGCCTACGGCGCCAACGGCTTCCTCATGCAGGCGGACGTGCTCAACGTGATCGGCGGCTTCCTCACCTCGCGCGGCGACACCTTCACCCTGCGCTGCATGGGCGAGTCGCCCCGCGGCGACGCGCGCGCCACCTGCGAGATCACGGTGCAGCGCCTCCCGGAGTACGTGCGCCACCGCGACACCCCCGCGGCCAACCCCAACGAGGGCGACGCCCCCGAGACCTCGTGGGGGCAGCTCAAGGACCCGGTGAACAAGTCGCTCGGCCGCCGCTTCCGCATCGTCTCCTTCCGTTGGCTGAACCCCTCCGAGATCTGACCGCATGACCCGACTGCTCGCGCTGCTCCTCCTGCCCGCGCTCGCCGCCGCCCAGTCGGCGACCGAGACGGCCCTGCGCCTGCTGCCCTACGACCTCCCGGCGGGCGTGACGAAGGCGGCCTACCTCACGCGCGAGGGCGAGCTGCGCGAGGTCGAGCTGGCCCCCAACAACCCCAGCCCGCGCATCCGGGTCCCGGCCGCGGCGGAGACGATGCTCTACGAGCCGCCCACGGCCGAGCTCAGGGAGCGGCTGAGGGCGCGCAACGCCGCGGAGGGCCGGCCCAACGCCCCCCTGCGCTTCACGCCCGAGGTGCTCACCCCGCTGGCACGCGTCGTCTTCCCCTCG
>CAIPVK010000248.1 GCA_903868455.1 uncultured Opitutia bacterium | reverse complement strand
GATGCGATGCGCCGAGGCCATGGCCCGACGACATTCGTGGGAAGGGCTCCTGACGAAGTGGCGGCGGCGGCTGCCCGAATTCGCCGAGGCGATGGAGGAGGGGGCCGGGGAAGATGGAGGGGTTGAGGAGGAGGCGGCCGCTCTGCGGCCGTGGCGGTACGGCGGGGTCAGCGGTACGGCGGGGTTGGCGGTATAGCAGTGAGCGGGTAGGGGCATGGTGACGTCCATGCACTTCAGCGGATTTAGCGGTGGCAGCGGTGGCAGCAGGTCATTCAGCGGTACTAGCGGTATCAGCGGTGCTAGCGGAGGGGCCTGCGGCCCCGGTAGATCATCCTCCGCATCCTCCGCCTCCTCGTCATCCTCCGAATCCTTGTCTTAGGCGTCGCCCCCCGAGACATCGGCCGGCTCGGCGAGCCAGCCCTACCTGGAAACGAGCACGGCGAGTTCAACGCCGATGAACCACCGACCCCGCCATGCATCTCCTTTACTTCGGACTCGTTCATCTGAAATCTCCCCTCCCTACCATGCCCTCCTGGTTGATGAAGTCCGAGCCCGACGTCTTCTCGTTCGCGCAGCTGCGCCAACGCCGCAAGGAGCCTTGGACCGGGGTCCGAAACTACCAGGCGCGGAACTTCATGCGGGACGAGATGAAGGTCGGCGACACCGTGCTCTTCTACCATTCCTCCTGCGCCGAGCCCGGCGTCCAAGGCCTCGGAAAGGTGGCGTCGAAACCCTATCCCGACCCCACGCAGTTCGAGAAGGGCGGCGAGTATTTCGAACCGCGCGCCACGAAGGACAAGCCGGTGTGGTGGCTGGTGGACATCGCGTGGGCGGAGGATTTCGCGCGTCCGGTGACCTTGGACCAAATCCGTGCCGAGAAAGGCCTCGCCGACATGCTCATCCTGCGCCCCGGCAACCGCCTCTCCATCACGCCGGTGACGGCGGACGAGCTGGCGGTGATCCGCAAGATGGGAAAGCGGTAGGGTCGCGGCTACGTCCGTGACCTCCCAGGGCATGGGCGTAACCATGCCCCTACCTTAAGCCGCAACAGCGGTAGCAGCGGTGGCAGCGGGTTCGACAGCGGATTAGCGGACAGCTGGACAGCGGATCCGCGGGTTCAGCGGGTCAGCGGCGCGGAACTCGCTCCGCTCGCTTCCTCCTCATTATGAGTTAACCGCCGCTTCTAGCCGGTTTTAGCCTCATCCCAGCCTTTCTAGCTTTTTCCAGCCCTTCCCAGCTCCCGATTGCAAATCTCGCAGGGCCGGAGGCCCTCCGCTGCCACCGCTGCTACCGCTAACACCGCTGAAAGGGCATGGGCGTAGCCATGCCCCTACCCCCTGCCCTCCTTCATCCCCTTCGTCCTATTTAGTCCTCTTCATCCCTTCAATCCCTTCATCTCTTTAATCCCTTCATCTCTTCAATCGTCCCGCAGGGGCATAGTCCTTGCCCTCCCCTTCCCCGCCCTCCTAATTTGGCCGGCCCCGTGCTGCGTTACCTCCTGCGACGCCTCTCGCTGATCCCCCTGACCTTCCTCGGGATCACCTTCGTCGCGTTCCTCTTCACCCGCTTCGTCCCCGGCGGCCCCATCGAGCAGGCCCTCGCCGCCCGCCAGCAGGCCGCGATGCAGCGCCTCGGCGGCAACGCCGTCCGCTCCGACGCCAGCGGGCCGGCCTCGCCCGAGGAGATCGACAGCCTGAAGCGACGCTACGGCTTCGACCGCCCCCTCGTGGAGGCCTACGCCATCTGGCTCGGGGCCTGGCCCGGCCCCGCCGACTGGGCGACCTTTCGGCTCGAGAAGGACGGCAAGGCCAAGGTCGAGGTGAGCGACCCCTCGGCCCCCGGCGGCCGCCGGGTCCTCGAGGTCGCGACCGTCGACGGCAAGCCCGGCTTGGTCGGCGCGCCCAAGGGCTGGCGCCTCGAGGCGGCTCCCCTGCCCGACGACACCGACCCCGCGCCCCGGTTTGTGGCCTACCGCCCGGAGTTCTCCGGCATCCTGCAGCTCGACCTGGGCAAGTCCTCGGTCGACGACCGCCCGGTGTGGGAGCTCCTGACGGAGCGCATCCCGGTCTCGGCCTGGTTCGGCTTCTGGTCGCTCGTCGTCGCCTACGTCGTCTCGATCCCCCTCGGCGTCGCGAAGGCGGTCGGCCACGGGCGCGGGTTCGACTCCGCGAGCTCGGGCGTCCTCTTCGTCCTCTACGCCATCCCCGGCTTCGTGCTGGCGGTGGCGCTGCAGCAGCTCGTCTGCTTCCGCCTCGGCTGGCTGCCGCACTCGGGCTTCGAGTTCGGGTGGACGCACACCGTCCTGCCCCTGGCCTGCCTCTCGGTCGGCTCGTTCACGCTGATGACGCTGTTCGTGAAGAACAGCCTGCTCGACAACCTGTCCTCGGACCACGTCCGCACCGCCCGCGCGAAGGGCCTCGGCCGCTGGCGCGTGCTCCTCGTCCACGGCCTGCGCAACTCGCTCATCCCGCTCGCGGCGAACTTCGGCCACATCATCGGGTTCTTCCTGACCGGCTCCTTCCTCATCGAGGTGACGTTCGACATCAACGGCATGGGGCTCGTCAGCTACGACGCCCTCGTGCAGCGCAACTTCCCCGTCTTCCTCGGCATCCTCACCCTCTCGAGCCTGCTGATGCTCGTCGGCAACGTGCTCTCCGACCTCTGCGTGGCGCTCGCCGACCCGCGCATCCGCTTCGACAAGTCCGCGTGATCACCCTCGACCCCATCACCCGCCGGCGCCTCGCCCGCTTCCGCTCGATGCGGCGCGGGTGGTGGTCGCTGGTCGCCCTGGTCGTCCTGACGGCGGTGGCCGCGCTCGGGCCGCTGCTCGTCGGCTCGCGCCCCCTCGTCCTCTCGCACGACGGCGAGCTGCGCTTCCCCGCGCTGGCGGACCCCATCCCCGCCTCGGCCCTGGGCCTCGAGGGCGAGGGCGAGCCCAACTGGCGCGTGCTCCGCGCCACCTGGAAGGCGGAGGGCTCGGCGAGCTGGATGCTGATGCCCCTCGTGCCGTTCTCGCCGACCGAGGTCTGCGAGGTGAATCTGGCCGTGACCCGCGACGCCGAGGGCCGGCTCCTGGCGAACGGCGAGCCCATCGCCGAGGGCCGGGTGTTCAACCTGCGGGCCGACGGCTCGCGCTCGCGCACCTGGTCGGTGGTCGACGGCCGCCTGCACGGCGACGCGCGCCAGAAGGTCGGCGAGCGGGACGTGCGGGCCAAGTTCGCCGAGGGGCGGCTGGTCTCGCAGCACCCCGCCGCCCCCGCCCTGCCCGCGGCGGCCTGGGAGCCCTCCGGCCTCCTCCTGACCTACGTCCCCGCCCCCGCCGCCCCCGGCCTCGACGGGCACCTGCTCGGCACCGACGAGTCCGGCCACGACGTGCTGGCCCGCCTCCTGGGCGGCTTCCGCACCCTGCTCGGGGCGGCGGCCATCTACCTGCCCGTGATGTACGCCATCGGCCTGCTCCTCGGGGCGGCCATGGGCTACTTCGGCGGCTGGTTCGACCTCGTGGCCCAGCGCGCGATCGAGATCTGGTCCAACATCCCCTTCCTCTACGCGGTGATCCTCCTCGCCAGCCTGCTCGAGCCCTCGCTCGCCGCGCTGATGGTCATCCTCGTCGCCTTCTCCTGGATCGGCCTCGCCCAGCAGATGCGCGCCGCGGCCTACTCGGCGGCCTCGAAGGACTACGTGGCGGCCTCGCGCACGCTCGGCGCCGGCCACCTGCGCATCATCGTCCGCCACATCCTGCCGAACACCGTGACGGTCGCCGTGACCCTCCTGCCCTTCAGCTTCGCCGGCCTGATCGCCTCGCTCTCCGCCCTCGACTACCTCGGCTTCGGCCTGCCGCCGACCGAGCCCTCGTGGGGCGACCTGCTGCGGCAGGGCAAGGAGAACTGGACCGCGTGGTGGATCGGGATGCCGACCGTGGCGTGCATGGTCGGGGTCCTCGTCCTCGTGAACTTCGTCGGCGAGGCCGTCCGCGAGGCCTTCGACGCGCGCAAGACCGACGCCTGATGCACCGCCTCCTCGCCGCCCTGCTCCTCCTCGCCGCCACCCTCGGCGCCGCCCCGATGCGCCCGGAGGAGGTCTTCGCCGACCCCAAGGCCGCCGCCTTCTACGCCTCGCGACCGGAGTTCTTCCGCTTCGCGCGGCCGGAGGACCTGCCCAAGGACCTCGTCTGGAAGGACGGCTCGGAGGAGCCGGAGTTCGCCGACCCCGCCGCGCGCCGCGGCGGCACGCTCCGGCTCATGTCGCGCATGAGCCCGCCCGTCCTGCGCCGCGTCGGCCCGAACTCCAACCACGGCTTCCGCGGCTACGCCTACGACGCCAACGACTTCAACCTGCTCGCGACCCACCCCAACACGCTCAAGCCGATCGCCTCGCTGGCGACCCACTGGGCGATGTCGGCCGACGGCCTGACCGCCTACTTCCGCCTCGACCCCGCGGCGCGCTTCACCGACGGCCAGCCCGTCCGGGCCGACGACTACCTGTACACCTTCTACTTCAACCTCTCGCCCTGGATCCAGGCCCCTTGGTACGCCGACTTCTACGGACGGGAGTTCGGCGGCATCACCAAGTACGACGACCTCACGATCGCCGTCCACGCCCCGCGCCGGCGGCCCGACCAGCTGATGTGGCTCGGCGGCCTCCAGCCGACGCCCCGCCACTTCTTCCGCGACTTCGGGCCCGACTACGTGACGGCCTACGCCCAGAGGTTCCAGCCGACGACCGGGGCCTACGAGATCCGCCCGGAGGACTTCCAGCGCGACCAGCAGGTCACGATGCGCCGCCTGCCCGTGTGGTGGGGCGACGCCCGCCGCTTCCACCGCCACCGCTACAACGCCGACGCGCTCGAGTTCCGCATCGTGCGCGAGACGGACAAGGGCTACCAGATGTTCCTCCAGGGCGAGTTCGACCTCCAGATGGTCGGCACGCCGCGCTACTGGTACGGCCTCAACGAGACGCCCGCGCACCGCCTGGGCTACGTGACCAAGGCCCAGTTCCACAACGAGTTCCCGCGGCCGCCCTACGGCATCTACCTCAACTCGCTGCGGCCCCCGCTCGACAACCGCGACGTCCGGGTGGGCGTCCAGCACAGCCTGGATTTCGCCCGTGTCATCGACACCTTCTACCGCGGCGACTACGAGCGCCTGAACCAGTTCTGCGAGGGCTACGGACCGTTCACCGACGCGACGATCAAGGCCCGCCCCTACTCGCCCCGGCTCGCCCGCGAGGCCTTCGCCCGGGCCGGCTACGACCGCGCGGGGAAGGACGGCATCCTGGTCGACCGCCAAGGCCGGCGCCTCTCGCTGCTGCTGACGATGGACGACTCCGACCGGCGGAAGTTCCTCGCCACCCTGGTCGAGTCCGCCCGCCGCTGCGGCCTCGAGCTGCGCACCGAGGCGCTCGAGCAGACGACGATCTACCGCAAGGCGATGGAGAAGCGCCACGACATGGTCTTCTGGGCCTGGAGCGCCACGGGCAAGTGGCCCGACATCTGGCAGTCGCACCACTCCGCCAACGCCGTCGAGCGGACGGCCGACGGGCGCGTCCTCCCGAAGCGCCAGACGAACAACCTGACGGGCACCGCCCTGCCCGAGCTCGACGCCCTGATCGACCGCTTCCGCGCCTCGGAGGACGAGGCCGAGATGATCGGGCTCGCGCACCGCGCCCAGCGCCTCGTGCACGAGGACGCCGCCTTCGTGCCCGGCTTCCGCGTGCCCGGCTACCGCGTGGCGCACTGGCCTTGGCTGCGGTTCCCGGCGGACCTCGACGTCCGCTCCAGCGACGACCCCCTCGCCTACGGCCTCTTCTGGCTCGAGCCCGAGGGGCGCGAGGCGACCCTGGCGGACTTCCGCGCGGGCAAGCGCCGCGGGCCGCCCGTGAACGCGAGCTTCGACCGCTGGCGGACGGACTGAGCGGGGCGCTCAGCGGCCGGCCCCGAGGCAGATGCGCTCCACCGCGGCGTTGAAGCCGGCGGGGTCGCCGAGGATGTCGATGTCCAGCCGCACGTAGAGCAGCGGGAGCGAGGGGCGGAAGGCGGACTGGAGCCGGACGGCGTCCTTCTCCGTCGTGACGATGACCTCGGCCTTCGCGCGGAGCGCGCGCTCGAGGATCTCGTCGAGGTCCTCCTCGGCGAAGGCGTGGTGGTCGAGGAAGCGTCGGACGCCGACCACGGAGGCGCCGAGGTCGCGGAGGGTGGACTCGAAGCGCTCGGGCGTGGCGATGCCGGAGAAGGCCATGACGCGCTTGCCGCACAGGAACTCCAGGGGGAAGCGGCCGGGGCCGTCGACCTCCGCCAGCTCGCGCGGACGGTGGGCGCAGGCGATGATCTCGGCCTTGGGGTTGTGGCGGCGGATCTCGGCCTCGAGCTCGGGCGGCACGCCGTCGTCGCACTTGGTGACGAAGATGTAGGTGCCGCGGCGGAGGTTGGCCACGGGCTCGCGGAGGATGCCGCGGGGCAGCATCTGGCGGTTGCCGAAGGGATTGTGGCGGTCGACGAGGAGGAGGTTCACCTGGCCGCGGAGCGGGAGGTACTGCAGGCCGTCGTCGAGCAGGATGGTGTCGACCCCGAAGCGGCGGAGGGCGAAGCGGCCGCCCTCGACGCGGTCGCGGTCGACGACCACCACGACGCCGAGGGGCGCGAGGTTGCGGGCCATCATGTAGGGCTCGTCGCCCGCCTCGTCGGGCCCGGCGAGGACGGCCTTGCCGTCGGAGACGACGAGCGGGTCGGGGCGGCTGCCTTGGGTGAGCCAGCGCCAGAAGCGGCGGACGAGCGAGTCGCTCCGACCCTTGTAGCCGCGGGAGAGGATGGCGACCTTGCGGCCGCGCTCGGCGAGGACCTGCGCCATGCGCATGACGACGGGGGTCTTGCCCGTGCCGCCGACGGTGAGGTTGCCGACCACGACCACCTTGCAGCCGAGGGGGGTGTCGTGGAAGAGCCGCTCGCGATAGAGCCAGAGGCGGAGGGCGACGAGGCCGCCGAAGACGAGGGACAGGGCGCGCAGCGGCAAGGCCGCCAGGGCCGCCAGGAACCCCGTCCGGCGGTCGTGCACGAGGTCCACGGCGTAGCCCGCCACCGCCTGCGCGGCGGCGGCCAGGGGACCTCGGTGTTTCGCGGCCATGGGGAAACCCTCTGCCAAAGTTGTTTGACGCGGGCAAGCCTGCGGATGATTAACCCCTTTCCCGCCATGCTGGTCGACGTCCTACGCACCAAGCTCCTCCGCGCCGAGGTCACCGCGGCCCGCCTCGACTACGAGGGGAGCCTGGCCATCGACGCCGAGCTCCTCGCCCTGGTCGGGATGCTCCCCTACGAGAAGATCCTCGTGGGCAACCTGGCCAACGGGGAGCGCTTCGAGACCTACGCCATCCCGGCCCCCGCCGGGACCCGCGAGGTCTGCCTCAACGGGGCCACCGCCCACCTGGGCAAGCCGGGGGACCTGCTGGTCATCATGACCTTCGCCCGGATGAGCCTGGCCGAGGCCCAGGTCTGGAAACCCTCCACCGCCACCCTGGCCGGCCGCAACCGCCGCGTCGTCCGGGTCGAGAACCCCGCGGCCTCCGCCGACCTCCTCGCCACCTTCCAAGCATGAGCCTCCGCCTCTACATCCCCGGCCCCGTGACGGTCTCGGAGTCCGTCCTCAAGGCCATGACCCAGCCGATGATGGGCCACCGCTCGAAGGGCTTCGTGGCCCTTTACAACGAGATGCAGCCCCGGCTGCAGGCCCTCTTCCGCACCGCCGACCCCGTCTACCTCTCGACCAGCTCGGCCTGGGGGGTGATGGAGGGCGCCGTCCGCAACCTGACCCGCAAGGGCGTCCTGAACTGCATGAACGGGGCGTTCTCCGACAAGTGGAACGACGTCGCCAAGCGCTGCGGCAAGCCCGCCGAGGCCCTCCGCTTCGAGTGGGGCGAGGCGGTCGACCCCGCGGCCGTGCGCGCCGCCCTCGCCACGGGCAAGTTCGACGTCCTGACCCTCATCCACTCCGAGACCTCGACCGGCACGCTCTCGCCCCTGGCGGACATCATGGCCGTGGCGCGCGAGTTCCCGGACGTCCTCACGGTGGTCGACTCCGTGAGCTCGTTCTCGACCCTGCCGATCGACAAGGACGCTCTGGGCATCGACATCCTCCTGACCGGCTCGCAGAAGGCCCTCGCCCTGCCCCCGGGCCTCGCGCTGATGGCGGTGAGCGAGCGCGCCCGCGCCCGGGCCGCCACGGTCGAGGGCCGCGGCTACTACTTCGACCTCCTCGAGTTCCACGAGAACCACCTGAAGGGCATGACGCCCTCCACGCCCTGCATCTCGCTCCTCTACGCCCTCCAGCAGAAGCTCCGGGAGATCGACGCCGAGGGGCACGAGGCCCGCTTCGCCCGCCACCTCCGGCTCAACGAGGCCGTGCGCGCCTGGGGCTTCGCCAAGGGCTTCGAGCTCCTGCCCCGCCGCGAGTTCGGCACGCGCGGCCTGAACTGCTTCCGCAATACCCGCGAGGTCGACCTCGAGCGCCTCAACGCGACGCTCAAGGCGCGCCACTCGCTCATCATCGACGGCGGCTACGGCAAGCTGAAGGGCAAGACCTTCCGCGTGTCGAACATGGGCGACGAGACCGACGCCTCCATCGCCCGCCTCCTCGCCGCGCTCGACGACGCCCTCGCCGAGCAGGGCAAGTGACCGGCGCTTGACACCGTGTTAGACTCGCACGCGTGAGCAAAAAAACCGCCGCCAAGAAATCCGCCCCCGTCGCCCCCGGCGACGGGAAGACCCTCGTCATCGCCGAGAAGCCCTCGGTCGCCAACGACCTCGCCAAGGTCCTCAAGGTCCCGAAGAAGGGCGAGGTCTTCGAGGACGACCGCTGGGTGATCTCCTCGGCCGTCGGCCACCTGGTGGAGCTCCGCGAGCCCCACGAGCTCAACCCCGAGTGGAAGGGCTGGACCCTGAAGTCCCTCCCCATCCTGCCGCCGGAGTTCGACGGCCAGCTGCGCAAGGGCATCCTGCGCTGCCGCGAGGAGCGCGGGTCGTCCGAGCGCTTCAACCTCCTCAAGAAGCTGATCCAGCGCGACGACGTCGGCGCGGTGGTCAACGCCTGCGACGCCGGCCGCGAGGGCGAGCTGATCTTCCACATGATCACGACGCTGGCCGGCTCCAAGCTGCCCGAGCGCCGCCTCTGGCTGACGAGCATGACGCCGTCGGCGATCCGCGAGTCCTTCGACCACCTGCTGGAGCCGTCCGAGAAGGCCGGCCTCCGGGCGTCGTCCATCTGCCGCTCGCAGTCCGACTGGATGGTCGGGCTCAACATGACCCGCTGCGCGACGAAGATGCTCGGCGGCTCGAAGATCTCCAAGGAGAGCGTCCACCCCGTCGGCCGCGTGCAGACGCCGACCCTCATGCTCATCGTCCGGCGCGAGATGGAGATCCGCGCCTTCGTCCCCCGCGCCTTCTGGCGCGTGGAGGCGGACTTCGGGGTCGCGGCCGGCCGTTACCGCGGCCTGGCGCAGGTCCCGGGCGTCGAGGAGCGCAAGGAGGCCGAGCGCTTCTACGACGAGGCCCAGGCCCGCGCCGTCGCGGAGGCCGCCCTCGCCATCGGCTCGGGCGCGGTGACCGACGAGCGCAAGCCGAAGAAGGAGAGCGCGCCCCGCCTCTTCGACCTCACGACCCTGCAGCGCGAGGCGAACCGCCGCTTCGGCTTCGCCGCCAAGACGACGCTCGGGGCGGCCCAGGCCCTCTACGAGCGCCACAAGGCCCTCACCTACCCCCGCACGGACTCCAGCCACCTGCCCGAGGACTACGTGGGCACGGCCAAGGAGGTCCTGTCCTCCCTCGGCTCGGGCCACGCCGCCGGGGCCTTCGCCAAGGAGGCGCTCGCCCAGGGCTGGGTGGACCGCGCCGGCCGCCGCGTCTTCGACAACTCCAAGGTCAGCGACCACTTCGCCATCGTGCCGACCGGGACGATCCCCGAGGGCATGAGCGACGTCGAGGCCCGCATCTACGACCTGGTCGTCCGCCGCTTCGTGGCCGTGTTCTTCCCCATGGCGGAGTTCGAGGAGACCGTGCGCACGACCCAGGTCGGGCCGCACGCCTTCCGCACGACCGGCAAGGTCCTCGTCGTCGCCGGCTGGCGCGCCGTGTGGGGCCAGGAGGCCGACGCCGAGGAGGACCGCGACAAGGAGGGCGGCGCCAACCTGCCCGCCCTGGGCGCGGCCGACGGGACACCCCCCGTGGCCAAGGTCGCCGGCATCGAGGTCCGCCAGGACGCCACCAAGCCGCCCGCCCGCTACAACGAGGCCTCGCTGCTCGGGGCGATGGAGAACGCCGGCAAGCTCGTCGAGGACGAGGCCCTCGCCGAGGCCATGAAGGAGCGCGGGCTCGGCACGCCCGCCACGCGCGCCGCCACCATCGAGGGCCTGCTGCGCCAGACCTACATCGAGCGCCAGGGCAAGGAGCTGGTGCCGACCGCCAAGGCCTTCAAGCTGGAGAAGTTCCTCTCGGCCAACGAGCTCCTGCTCCTCGCCGACCCCCAGCTCACCGGCGAATGGGAGCACAAGCTGCGCGAGATGGAGCGCGGTCGCCTCAGCGCGGCCGACTTCATGCGCGAGATCCACGCCACCGCCGCGCAGATGACGGGCAAGGTGAAGGAGAACCTCGACAAGCCGCTTCTCGCGGTGGAGACCGAGGTCCTCTCCCCCGCCGGCACCAAGATGCTGGCCGACGACCGCGCCTACCGCTCGGCGGAGACCGTCGCCCAGGGCAAGAAGACCGTCGCCCAGGTCCTCGTCTACCGCGAGCTCGGCGGCCGCGCCCTCTCCGAGGCCGAGCTGGCCGAGCTGCTGGCCAAGCGCCGCATCGGCCCCTTCCACGACTTCCGCTCGCTGAAGTCTGGCCGCAACTACTCCGGCTACATCAAGCTCGAGGAGGTCAACGGCCAGCTGAAGGCGGTCCTCGACCTCCCCCCGCGCGACGGCGATCCCGACGGCGAGCCCTTCGACCCCGCGTGGCCGGTGCTGGGGATGTGCCCCGTGAGCGGCCTGCCCGTCGTGCAGACGCCCGCCGCCGGCTACCGCGTCTGCCCGGCCAAGGCCCGCGAGGCCGGGGCCAAGAAGACCTTCAGCCTCAACAGCGTCATGCTGCAGAGCCCGATCTCG
>CAIPVK010000247.1 GCA_903868455.1 uncultured Opitutia bacterium | reverse complement strand
TGCGACCGGGCGAGACATCGGAGTGGGCGAGGATGCGCGAGCCGTCGACGCCATGTCGCGCGGCGAGCTCCCTGAGGAGGTTGCCGACCGCGACCACCTGGGCCTCGCGATAGGGGCTCAGGTCGCCGTCGGGATGGACGATCTCGATGCCGATCGAGACCTCGTTGAGGGAGTCGACACCGCGCCAGTGGCTGACGCCGGCATGATAGGCCACGCGGGTTTCGGGCACGAGGGCGACGACCCTCGGCTCCGGCTCGTCCGTCACGAGGTAATGCGCGCTCACCCTGCGGGCCGGATCCCCTCCCGACAGGATGCGAAGCGAGGTGGGGAGGTCGGCGGCGGTGTGATGGACGATCAGGTGCGTGACCGGGCGGGTCCGCGCGTGGCTCGCCCAACCCGGTCCCGAGGAAGGCGGGGTGTCCGACGCGGACATGCAACCGCCGAGCGGCAGGGCGAGCGCCGCCAGCGCCAGCATCACGATCGGGGGTTGACGGGTCACGTTCGGCGAAGTTGCGACAGCCATGGAGCGGTCCGGTTCTCCCAGCATGAGACATCGGCCGTTGGGATGGCCTGTTTACGGAGGGTTCCTTGATTAGACATAATGTTTATTGTGCGACATAAGGGCCGGTCCCGAAAGCTTTAATGATTGTTTCCGCTCATAACCGATTCCATGGTTCAGGCGAACCATGAAGGTATCCCGTGCCGTCGTCGAGGCCCGTCGCGAATCCATCGCGCGGCTCCTCGCATCCCAGGGCTACCTGCCGGTCCAGGACATCTCGCATCGCTTCGGGATCTCCGAGGCCACGGTCCGTCGCGACCTGGTCGAGCTCGCCTCGCGCCAGCGCCTCACCCGCACCCGCGGCGGCGCGCTCAACGACTTCAACCGCCGCTTCGCCTCCGTCGACGAGCGGCGAGCGACGGACGCCGCCGCCAAGTCCGCCATCGGCCGCGCGGCCGCCGCGCTCGTTCCTCCCGGCTCCACCCTCTATGTCGACGCCGGTTCCACGCCCTTGGCCGTGGCCGAGGCCCTCGTGGCGTCCGGCATCGCCGGCCTGCGGGTCGTCACCCCGAGCCTCGCCGCCGCCCAGGTCCTCGCCGCGCTCCCGGACGCCGAGGTCCACGTCCCCGGAGGCCTCTACCTCGGCCGACAGCAGATGGTCGCCGGACCCGGCGCCGCCAAGGCCCTGCGCGGCTGGACCTTCGACCTCGCCTTCGTCGGCGCCGAGGGCGTCGATCGCGACGGCATCCACAACTCGCAGGACGACATCGTCGCGGTGACGCACGCCCTGCTGGAGTCCAGCGAGCGCGTCATCCTCTGCCTCACGCGCTCCAAGCTCGGCCGATCCGGCCCCGTGCGCGTCGCCCCGGGCCTCGACGGCTTCCACCTGCTGACCGACGCCTCGCCGGCCGACCTCCGGCGCGCCCGCGTCCCGCTCGGCGACGCGCGCCTCCTGCCCCTTTCCCGAAACCCCATCCCATGAGCAAGAACACCGTCTACCTCATCGCCAACGGCGACCTCCGCGCGAGCGCCAACCAGAAGTGCGAGCGCGAGCAGCTCGCCATGGAGGCCAAGCTCCGCCGCGCCCTCTCCAAGGAGGGCTGGAAGGTCGTCCGCGCCCACGGCTTCCGCAAGGACGTCGGGCACAGCTTCATCGACTCGCAGAAGTACGGCATGGAGGTCTTCCGCAGGATCCCCGCGGACGCCCCCCTCATCGTCGCCGAGGCCGTCTGGCAGTACTCGCACCACATCCTGCACGGCCTCTCCACCCACAAGGGTCCGATCCTGACCGTCGCCAACTGGTCGGGCATCTGGCCCGGCCTGGTCGGCATGCTCAACCTGAACGGCTCGCTGACCAAGGCGGGCGTGCGCTTCTCCTCCCTCTGGAGCGAGGACTTCACCGACGCCAAGTTCCTCGGCGGCCTGCGCGCCTGGCTCCGCACGGGCAAGGTCGTCCACCCGATCCCGCACGTCCGCCCCCTCGGCCGCGCCAAGCTTCCCGCCGCCGCGCTCCGCGCCGGCGAGCGCTGGGGCGCCGCCTTCCGCGAGCGCAAGGCGATCATGGGCGTCTTCGACGAGGGCTGCATGGGCATGTACAACGCCATCATCCCCGACGAGCTCCTGCATCCCACCGGCGTCTTCAAGGAGCGCCTCAGCCAGTCCACCCTCTACGCCAAGATGCTCACGGTGAAGGACGCCGAGGCCAAGGCCGCCCTGCGCTGGCTCCTGCGCAAGGGCATGCGCTTCGCCTGGGGCAGGAACGAGCGCACCGAGCTCACCCGCCGCCAGACGCTCGAGCAGCTCAAGATGTACATCGCCGCGGTCCGCCTCGCCGACGAGTTCGGCTGCGCCACGGTCGGCATCCAGTACCAGCAGGGGCTGAAGGACCTCACCCCCGCCTCCGACCTCGTGGAGGGCCTGCTCAACAACCGCGAGCGCCCGCCCGTCTTCCACGCGTCGACCGGCGAGGAGCTGTTCGCCGGCGAGGCCCTGCCCCACTTCAACGAGGTCGACGAGTGCGCCGGCCTCGACGGCCTGGTGACCTACGGGCTCTGGAAGGAGCTCGGCTACGAGCCCGAGAACACCCTGCACGACCTCCGCTGGGGCCGCCACTACCGCGGCAAGTCGGGCAAGCGCGAGCTCGACGCCTACGTCTGGGTCTTCCTCATCTCCGGCGCCGCCCCGCCCGCCCACTTCATCAAGGGCTTCCGCGGCACCGTCTCCGAGCGCCAGCCCCCGATGTACTTCCGCCTCGGCGGCGGCACGGTCAAGGGCGTCTCGAAGCCCGGCTGGATCGTCTGGTCCCGCGTCTTCGTCGAGGGCGGCAGGCTCCGCATGGACACGGGCATCGGCGAGGTCGTCGAGCTGCCCAAGGCCGAGACCGAGGAGCGCTGGCGCCTCTCCACGCCCCAGTGGCCCATCATGCACGTCGTCCTTCCCGGCATCGACCGCGACCAGATGATGGCGCGCCACAAGTCCAACCACATCCAGGTCGCCTACGCCCCCGGCAAGGCCGCCGCGGTCAAGGCGCTCGCCGCCAAGGCCGGCGCCATGCGCGCCCTGGGCATCGACGTCGCCGTCTGCGGCTCCCTCTGAACCTCCCCATGAGCTCCCCTGCAAGATCCCAGGTCGTCGCCGACCTCCTGCGCCTCTCCCATGAGATCGGGCGCGACGACCGCCGCATGGCGATCCTCGGCGAGGGCAACACCTCCATGCGCCTCGACGCCGAGACCTTCGCGGTCAAGGCGTCGGGCTCGAACCTCGGCACCCTCACCGAGGCCGGCCTCGCCACCTGCCGGTTCGACAAGCTGCTGCCCCTGCTCGACCGCGTCGGCATGGCCGACGCCGAGGTCGACCAGGCGCTGATGGACGCCCGCGTCCGGCCCGAGGACAAGAAACCCTCCGTCGAGGCCCTGTTCCACGCCTGGCTCCTCACCCTGCCCGGCGTGTCCGCGGTCGGCCACTGCCACGCCCTGGCCGTCAACCGCATCCTGTGCTCCGCGCAGGCCGAGACGTTCGCCCGCCGCCGGACCTTCCCCGACGAGGTCGTCTGCTGCGGCACCGAGTCGGTCTTCGTCCCCTACATGGATCCCGGACTCGCCCTCGCCCAGGCCGTCCGGAAGGAGACCCTCGACTTCATCCGCCGCACCGGACGTCCCCCGCGCGTCATCCTGCTCAAGAGCCACGGCATCATCGCGGTCGGCTCCAACCCCAACGCCGTGCTCGCCTCCCTGCTCATGGCGGAGAAGGCGGCGGAGATCCATTTCGGCGCCTGCCTGCTCGGCGGCGTCGACCTCATGACGTCGGAGCAGGTCGAGCGCATCGCCGGCCGGCCCGACGAGCATTATCGCCAGAAGATGCTCAACCTCTGAGCGAGATGTCCCTCCGCCTTGTCGCCATCGACCTCGGGGCCGAATCCGGCCGCGTCATCCTGGGCACCCTCGCCAAGGGGCGCCTCTCGATGGAGGTCGTGCACCGGTTCCCGACCGGGGCGACGGAGGTGGCGGGCACGCTGCGCTGGGACGTCGTCGGCTTCCACGGCGAGATCCTCCGCGGGCTGCGCCTGCTGGCGGACCGCGGCGTGCGCCCGGCCGGCCTGAGCTGCGATTCCTGGGGCGTCGACTACGTCCTCTGCCGCGACGGCGAGCCGCTCGTCGCCCAGCCCTTCCAGTATCGGGACGCCCGCACGGCCAAGCCCTTCGCCGAGGTCGTCCGCCGCGTCGGCGCGCCCGCCATCTTCGCCGAGACCGGCCTGATGTTCATGGGCATCAACACGCTCTACCAGCTGGCGGACGACGTCCGCCGCCGCCCCGACCTGGTGGAGGCCGCCGGGCGCTTCCTCAACATCGGCGACTACTTCAACTGGCTGCTCTCCGGCGTGCCGCGCGCCGAGGTCTCCCTCGCCAGCACCACCCAGCTCTGGAACCCGCGCCGGCGCGCCTGGTCGGGCAAGCTCGCCCGCGCCATCGGCCTGCCGACGCGGCTGCTGCCCAAGGTCGTCCCTTCCGGCACCGTGCTCGGCCCCCTGCGCGGCGTCGCCGGCCTGGAGACGGCGCGCGTCATCGCCTCCTGCTCGCACGACACCGGTTGCGCGGTCGCGGCCGTCCCCGCCGCCCCCGGCGACGACTGGGCCTACCTCTCCTCCGGCACGTGGTCCCTGCTCGGCGTCGAGCTGCCCGGACCCGTCGTCAACGAGGCCGTCCGCGCCGCCAATTGCACGAACGAGGCCGGCTTCGGCGGCACCACCCGCTTCCTCAAGGTGCTCGTCGGTCTCTGGATCCTCCAGGAATGCCGGCGCGAGTGGGAGCGCGACGGCGGCCCCTCGGATTACGCCGCCATCGTGCGCCTCGCCTCGAAGGCCCCCGCCCTGCGCTCCCTCATCCGACCGGACGACGCCCGTTTCGCCGCCCCGGGCGACATGCCCGGCAAGGTCCGCGCCTACTGCCGGGAGACCGGCCAGCCCGTCCCGGCCACGCCCGGCGCCCTCGCGCGCTGCGTCCTCGAGTCGCTCGCCCTGCTCTACGCCGAGCAGCTCCGCGTCATCGCCGCCCTCTCCGGGAGGAAGGTCCGCCGGCTCCACGTCGTCGGGGGCGGCTCGATGAACGACCTGCTCAACCAGGCGACCGCCGACGCCCTCGGGCTCGCGGTCGAGGCCGGTCCCGCCGAGGCCACCGCCGCGGGCAACCTGCTCATCCAGGCGCACGCCCTCGGCAAGGTCCGCGGGCTCGCCGGCATCCGCAAGGTCATGCGGGCCTCCTTCCCCACCCGGGCGTTCCGCCCGTCGCGCGCCGCCCGCGGCGCCTGGGACGCCGCCCGCGCCCGCTTCGCCGACCTTCCCCGCTGATTTCCACCATGCCCAACCACAAGCACGTCTCCGATCTCTGGTCCGACGCCGAGGTCGCCAAGCTCGACCCCCTCGGCCGCCTCGTCTACCGGTCCAACAAGCTCGGCTCCGACCAGCGCATCACCAACACCGGGGGCGGCAACACCTCCTCCAAGCTGACCGAGACCGACCCGCTGACCGGCAAGCCGGTCGAGGTGCTCTGGGTCAAGGGCTCGGGCGGCGACCTCCGCACCAGCGGGCGCGAGAACTTCTCCTCCCTCTACCAGGACAAGCTGATCGGCCTCCAGTCCACCTACGGCGCCCGCCCGGACAAGGGCTACAAGTCCAAGGCCGAGGACGACATGGTCGGCATGTTCGCCCACGCCACCTTCAACCTCAACCCCCGGGCGACGTCCATCGACACCCCCCTCCACAGCTACCTGCCGGGCCGGCATGTCGACCACATGCATCCCAACGCGATCATCTCGATCGCGGCCTCCTCGGCCTGCGAGCGCCTGACCAAGGAGATCTTCGGCGACAGGATGGCCTACGTGCCCTGGATGCGGCCCGGCCTCGAGCTCGGCATGCGCATGCAGGCCATCGCCAAGGCCAACCCCGGCGTCCGCGCCATCATGATGGGCCAGCACGGCCTGATCAGCTGGCATGACGACGACAAGGCCTGCTACCGGCAGACCCTCGACCTGATCGAGGAGGCCGCCGCGTTCATCGAGGCCCGCTACGAGGCCAAGGGCGGCCATGCCGCCGCCTTCGGAGGTCCCGCCTGCGAGTCCCTGCCCGAGGCCGAGCGCCGCTCGGTGCTGGCCGCGATCCTGCCCTGGCTCCGCGGGCGCATCTCCAAGGAGCGCCGGTTCATCGCGACGGTCCAGGATGACGAGGCCATCCTGCGCTTCGTCAACTCGCGCGACGCCGGGCGGCTGGCCGAGCTGGGCACCTCCTGCCCCGACCACTTCCTCCGCACGAAGATCAAGCCCCTGCTCGCGGCGTGGGATCCCCGCACCCGCGACGTCGCCGCCCTCAAGGCGGCCCTCGAGTCGGGCCTGGAGCGCTACCGCGCGGACTACGCCGCCTACTACGCCGCCTGCCGGCGCGCCGACTCGCCGGCGATGCGCGACCCCAACCCCACCGTCATCCTCATCCCCGGCCTCGGCATGGTGGCCTTCGGCAAGGACAAGTCCGAGTCCCGCGTCACCGCCGAGTTCTACAACTGCGCGGTCGAGGTGATGCGCGGCGCGGAGGCGGTCGACCGCTACGTCGCCCTGCCCCTCCAGGAGGCCTTCGACATCGAGTATTGGGCGCTGGAGGAGGCCAAGCTCCGCCGCATGCCGGCGGAGAAGGAGCTCGCGCGCCAGGTCGTCATCGTGATCGGCGCCGGCTCCGGCATCGGCAAGGAGGCCGCCCACCGGCTCTCGCGCGACGGCGCCCACGTGGTCTGCGTCGACCTCAACGCGGAGGCCGCCCAGGCGACCGCCCGGGAGATCACCGACCGCCTCGGCCAGGGGATCGGCGTGGCCGGCACGGGACTCTCCGGCTGCGGCCCCGCCATCGGGCTCGCCGCCAACATCACCGACCGGGCCTCCGTGCGCGCCATGCTCGACCAGGTCGCGCTGGCGTACGGCGGCTTCGACTCCATCTGCGTCACCGCCGGCGTCATCGTCTCCAGCGACGCCTCGGGCCACATCCCCGACGAGAAGTGGGCCCTGACCTTCGCCATCAACGTCACCGGCAGCTACGTGGTCGGCGACGAGGCGGCGCGCACCTGGCGCGAGCAGGGGCTCCGGGGCAACCTCGTGCTCACCACGAGCGCCAACGCCGTCGTCCCCAAGAAGGGCTCGGTCGCCTACGACACCTCCAAGGCCGCCGCCAACCACCTCGTGCGCGAGCTCGCCATGGAGCTCGCCCCGCTCGTCCGGGTCAACGGCGTCGCCCCCGCCACGGTCGTGCAGGGATCCGCGATGTTCCCCCGGGACCGCGTCCTCAGCTCCCTCATCAAGTACAACGTGGCCCACTCCGCCGACGAGCCCACCGAGTCGCTCGTGTCCAAGCTGGCGCAGTTCTACGCCGACCGCACCCTGACCAAGTCGCCCATCACGCCGGCCGACCAGGCCGAGGCCTACTTCCTGCTCGTGAGCGGCCGCCTCTCCAAGACCACCGGCCAGGTCATCGCGGTCGACGGCGGGCTGCACGAGGCCTTCCTGCGCTGATCGTGCGCGTCGACCTGTTCATCCCCTGCTTCGTGGACCAGCTTGCCCCCCGGGTGGGCCTGGCCACGGCCAAGGTGCTGCGCGGGCTGGGCCACGAGGTCGCGTTCCGCGAGGCGCAGACCTGCTGCGGCCAGCCCTCCTTCAACTCCGGGCACTGGGACGTGGCCCGCGAGGCGGCCCTGCGGGCGCTCGACGTGTTCCGGGGCGCGGAGGCGGTCGTCGGCCCCTCGGCCTCCTGCGTCGCGATGATGCGCAAGTTCTACCCCGAGGTCCTCGCCGGCCATCCGCGCGCGGCCGAGGCGGCGGACCTCGCCGGACGCACCTTCGAGCTCGGGGAGTTCATCGTGCGCAGGCTGGGCGTCACCGACGTCGGCGCCCGCTGGGAGGGCAAGGCCACCTACCACGACGGCTGCCACGGCCTGCGCGAGCTCGGCCTGCGCCGCGAGGCCCGCGCCCTGCTCGGCGCCGTGCGGGGGCTCACCCTTATCGAGGCCGAGGAGCAGGAGACCTGCTGCGGCTTCGGCGGCCTCTTCTCCGTCAAGTACCCGATGATCTCGACGGCGATGGCCCAGGTGAAGTCGGACGCCCTCGTGCGCACCGGCGCCGACATCGTCGTGTCCTCCGACCCCTCCTGCCTGCTCCAGATCGGCGGCTACCTCGGCCGCCAAGGCAAGGCGGTCCGCACCCTCCACCTCGCCGAGGTGCTCGCCTCCCGATGAGCCCCGCCCCGCGCGACCGCTTCCTCGAGGACGCCGCGGCGGCGACGGCGGACGACCCGCAGCGCGGCTTCCTGCGCGGCGCCCTGGGCGGGTACTACGCGAGCCGCGACGTCCAGAAGGCGCGCTACCGCGACTGGGAGAAGGCCCGCGACGCCGCCGCCTTGGCCAAGTGGACGGCCGTCAACCGGCTGGACCGCAACCTCGCGCGCTTCGAGGAGGCCTTCGTCCGCAACGGCGGCGTGGTCCACTGGGCGCGCGACGCCGCCGAGGCCCGGGCCATCATCCTGGGCATCTGCCGCGAGGCCGGCGCCCGCTCGGTCATCAAGTCCAAGTGCATGACGACCGAGGAGATCCACCTCAACGACGCCCTCGAGGCCGAGGGCTTCGGCGTGGTGGAGAGCGACCTCGGCGAGTTCATCCAGCAGCTGCGCAAGGAGCCGCCGTTCCACTTCGTCTTCCCCTGCATGCACCTGAGGCGCGACGCCATCAGCGAGCTCTTCGGGAAGCACCTGGGCACCCCGCCGACCGACAGCCCCGAGGAGCTGACCATGATCGCGCGTCGCCACCTGCGCGACCTCTACCTCCGGGCCGACATCGGCATCTCCGGCGCGAACTTCCTCGTGGCCGAGACCGGCCAGGTGTCCATCACCGAGAACGAGGGCAACGCCCGCCTCACCTGCGCCCTGCCCCGGGTGCACATCGCGCTCGCCGGCATCGAGAAGGTGATCGAGCGCCTCGACGACCTCGCGGTGCTCCTGCCGATGCTGGCCACCGCCGGCGCCGGCCAGCCGATGACCTGCTACAACACGCTCTACGCCGGTCCCCGCCGGGCGGGCGAGGCCGACGGCCCGGAGGCCTTCCACGTGGTCCTGCTCGACAACCGGCGGACGGCCCTCCTCGCGGACCCCGAGCAGCGCGACGCCCTCCACTGCATCCGCTGCGGCGCCTGCCTCAACGTCTGCCCCATCTTCAAGAACATCGGCGGCTTCGCCTACGGCACGACCTACCAAGGCCCGATCGGGTCGGTCATCACGCCCCACCTGCGCGGCCTCCGGAACTGGAACCACCTCTCGGGGGCCTCCTCGCTCTGCGGCGCCTGCACCGAGGCCTGCCCCGTGCGCATCGACCTCCACCACCACCTGCTGCGCAACCGACGCAACGCCGTCCGCGCCCACGGCGGCTGGGCCGACCGCCTCTTCCACCGGGCCTTCGGCTGGGTCATCGCCCGACCCCGCCTGTTCTCCCTGGGCGGGCGGCTCTTCCGCGCCGCCCTGCCCGTCCTGCGCCGCCTCCCCCTGCCCTACCTGCGACCCTGGCTCCGGACCCGCACGCTGCCCGAGGCCGCCGAGCCGTCCTTCCGCCAGCAAGCCAAGGAGGTCCTCCGATGAGCGCCGCCCGCGAGACCATCCTCGGGCGCATCGCGGAGGCCCTGCGCCTCGCCGCCCCCCGGCCGCACCTCTCCTCCGACGTCCCCGCCGGGACGCCGGCCAAGGTCGGCAAGGCCTGGTTGCCCGAGGGCGGGGACGACGAGGAGGGGCGCCTCGCCCTGCTCGAGGCCAACCTCGGCAAGCTGCGCGCCTCCCTGGTGCGCGTGCCGGATGCGCCCGCCGCCGCCGCGGCGCTCGCGCGACTCGCCGCCGAGCGCGGTTGGAAGCGCTTGGCCCTTCACCGCGGCGAGCTCACCGAGACCGTCGCCCGCGGCTTGCCCTGCGAGACGTGGTGCGTGGATGACGGGTTCGACAAGGATCGCCTGGAGGCCTGCGACGCGGGCCTGACGGCCTGCGAGTCGCTCGTCGCCCAGACCGGCTCGTTGCTCGTCTCCTCCGCCTCCAACGGCGGCCGCGCCCTCTCCATCCTCCCGCACGTCCATGTGGTGGTGGCCCGCCGCCAGCAGGTCCTCCCCGACCTCGAGGCCGCCTTGGCCGACGCGCGCGCGCGCCATGGCGGCGCGCTCCCGAGCATGCTGGGCTTCATCACCGGACCCAGCCGCACCGGCGACATCGAGCGCATCCTCGTCCTGGGGGCGCACGGCCCCAAGGAGCTCCACGTCATCCTGATCGGCTGAGCGGATCAGCGCGGCGGAGGGCCGTCGGGCGTCTCGCCCGAGGGGCCGCGCGGACGACGCCCCGGCCTGCCTTGCCCACCCTGCCCGGGACCCTGGCCACCCTGCCCCGGCCGCTTCTTGAAGCTGGAATCGGGCGTGCCGCGGAAGAGACGGGGGATGTAGGGGAAGGTGGTGGTGATATGGTAGGCGTAGGTCCCCTGGGGGTACTCCTTCGTGACCTCGAAGCGGCCGTTGGCCTGGTCGAGGTCGCCCTGCCCCGCGGCCCATTCCCAGTCGGCGGTGTAGGCGCCGTCGTACGCGCCGCCCGGGCCGCCCTGTCGGGTGCCCTTGCGGAGCTTGTAGCCCGAGCGGAGCGCGACGACGGGGCTGGAAGGGTCCTTCGGGTCCTTGTGGCCGTTGGCGCTGTAGACGGGGAAGCCGTCGGCCGCGTAGCCGAGCAGGAGGACCCGACCCTTGTCGCCGCCCAGGGCGTCGACGAGGCCGGTGGGCGTCGCGTGGTAATGGTAAGCGCCGTTGGGTTGGACGTGGGCGTGGCTGGAGTCGACCCCGAGGCGGCCGTCCTGCGCCATCAGGTCGAGGTTCCAGCCGCTCGAGCGGTCGTTGCGCCAGTACTCGGCGGTGTTCGGGTCGAAGGGCACGCCGTTGAGCGCGACACCCCAGGTGGTCGGGGCGCCCGAGCCATGGGGGTTGGTGAAGTCCGCCCCGGCCTTGGGCTTGGCGGGCATGCGGAAGGCGTGCTTCTGCGCCTCGATGGCGTGCGGGTTGCCTCGGTTGGGGAAGGACCCCGTCGCGTGGTTGGCGATGCCGTTGGACTCGACGATGCGCGTGTCGCCCTCGACGCGGATCGTGACGCGGTTGGTCTCGGCCAGGGCCAAGGCGGGGAGGACGAGCAGGAGCGGGAGGCGCATACGGTTCCAACCCCGCCTCCCGGGGGCGAGTTTCGGCCGACCGTCCTCAGCGACGCCGGCGGGAGCGGGGACGCTCGGGCTCGCCGTTGATGAGGTAGGTGCCGCCGCGGATGAGGCGCTCGTAGAGGTCGACCATGGCGACGCCCTCGCGGGGCTTCACGCTGTCGGCCCGGGTGGCCCGGTCGACCTGGCGCTTGAGCATGCGGCAGAGGTCCTCGGCGTTGTACTGGATCATGCCGAGGATGCGGTCGACGGTGTAGCCGGGGATGGCCTCCTCGATGTAGAAGCCGTCCTCGGCGTCGTCCTCGAGGAAGACGTGGGCCTCGTTGACGCGCCCGAAGAGGTTGTGCAGGTCGCCCATGATATCCTGGTAGGCGCCGACCATGAAGGCCCCGATGTAGTAGGGCTGGCCCTCCCGGAGCGGGTGCAGGGCGAGCGTCCGGCGGACGTCCTCCAGGTCGATGAAGTCGTCCACCTTGCCGTCGGAGTCGCAGGTGATGTCCACCAGCGTCGCCTGCACCGTGGGGCGCTCGCCGAGGCGGTGGATGGGGGCGATGGGGAAGAGCTGGTCGAGGGCCCAGTGGTCGAGGAGCGACTGGAAGACGGAGAAGTTGCAGACGTACTGCTCCGCCAGCAGCGAGTCGAGGCGGGCGAGCTCGTCGGGCACGTCGTGCTCGCGGGCCATGCGGGCGCGGAGGTCGCGGCAGATCTGCCAGAAGAGCCGGTCGACGTAGGCGCGCTGCTCGAGCGTGAGGTAGCCGAGCGTGAAGCGGCTGTGGGCCTCGTCGCGCTTCTCGCGGGCGTCGTGGTAGCGCTCGAGGGGGTCGAGCTTGCCCTTGTTGGCGAGGATGGCCTCGAGCTCGCGGATGACCTGGTGGGACTTGCCGCGGGGCGGCTTCCCGGCGTCGCCGTCGCGGGCGATGCGGTCGACCGCCTCGAAGATGAGGATGGAGTGGGGCGCGACCAGCGCGCGGCCCGACTCCGAGACGATGTCCGGGCAGGCCACGCCGGCCGCGGCGCAGACCTGCTTGACGTGGGCGACGACGTCGCGGGCGTAGACCTCCATGCTGTAGTTCATGGAGGACTCGTAGGCCGAGCGGCTGCCGTCGTAGTCGATGCCGAGGCCGCCGCCGACGTCGAGGAGCCCCATGGGGAAGCCCATCTTGGCCAGCTCGCAGTAGTAGCGCGCGGCCTCGACCACCGCCTTCTTGATGGTGGCGATGTTCGGGACCTGGGAGCCGATGTGGAAGTGGACGAGGCGCAGGGCGTCGGTCATGCGCGCCTTGCGGAGCTTCTCGACCGCGGCCATGATCTCCGAGGGCGTCAGGCCGAACTTGGCGTTCTCGCCCGTGCTCTCGGCCCACTTGCCCTCGCCGGCGGTGGCCAGCTTGACGCGGATGCCGATGTGGGGCGTGACGCCCATGCGGCGGGCGGTGCGGATGATGGCGTCGAGCTCGGAGACCTGCTCGACCACGATGATGGTCTGCTTGCCGAGCTTGCGGCCCATCAGCGCGAGCTGGATGAACTCCTCGTCCTTGTAGCCGTTGCAGACGAGCAGGGCGTCGGGCTGCTCGAGGAGGGCCATGGCGATGAGGAGCTCGGGCTTCGAGCCCGCCTCGAGGCCGAAGCCGAAGGGCTCGCCCGCGTCGAGGATCTCCTCCACCACCTCGCGAAGCTGGTTGACCTTGACCGGGAAGACGCCGCGGTAGCGGCCCTCGTAGCCCTCGCCCTTGATGGCGCGCAGGAAGGCCTCGTTGAGCTGGATGACGCGGCGGCGCAGGAGGTCCTGCACGCGGATGGTGAGCGGCGGGCGCAGGCCCATCGACGAGGCCTCGCGGACGATGTCGACGATCTTGACCGAGCGGTCGTCGCCCATCGGGTGGACGCGCAGGTCGCCGCGGGGGTCGACGGAGAAGTGGCTCCCTCCCCAGCGCTTGAAGCCGTAGTAGTCCTCGGCGCTCTTGATGGTCCAGGCAGGCTGCTTGCTCACGGTGGTGGACGGCACTTTTCGCGCCCGTTTCCGGCGATGCAAGCGTCATTCGGGCTTTGCCCCGGCCGCCCCGGGCGCCTTGGATGGGGCATGCCCGACATCGCCGACCTCGCCGAGGAGGCCACGCTGGAGGCGCGCGACGCGCTGGCGAGCCTGCGCTTCCCCTCCCCGGCCGACCATGTCTACCTCCCGCTCGGCTACGCCTGGGAGCCCCACCGCGACTACCTTCGCCGTCTCGCCGCGGCCGGCCCCCGCGAGATCCTCTTCCTCGGGATGAACCCCGGCCCCTTCGGCATGGCCCAGACCGGCGTGCCCTTCGGCGAGGTCGCCGCGGCGCGCGACTGGCTCGGCATCCGCGGGGAGGTCCTGCCCCACCCCGGCGCGCACCCTGCCAAGCCGGTGCTGGGTTTCGGCTGCCCGCGGTCGGAGGTGAGCGGACGGCGCTTCTGGGGTCTCTTCCGCGAGCGCTTCGGCCGACCCGAGGCCTTTTTCCGCCGCCGCACCGTGGCGAACTACTGCCCCCTGATGTTCGTCCAGGCCACCAAGACGGGCCGCAACGTCACCCCGACCGAGCTGCCCGCCGAGGCCATGCGCCCGGCCGAGGCCGCCTGCGACCGCCTGCTCGTCTCGCTCGTCCGCATCCTCGGCGTCCGCCAGGTCATCGGCGTCGGCGGCTACGCCGAGGAGCGCGCCCGCCGCGCGCTCGACGGCCGCGGCCTGGCCTTCGGGCGCGTCCTCCACCCGAGCCCCGCCAGCCCGGCCGCCAACCGCGGGTGGGACGCGGTCGCCACGCGCGAGCTCGAGGCCCTCGGCGCCTGGGACTAGGCGTCACGCCGGCGACACACGTCCGCGCCCCACATGTCACCCTCCACCGGTTGACCCTCGCCTCCGCATGCGGAGGATCATCCCCATGGATCGACAAGCCACGCCGCCCCAGCAGGATCCGGAGGAAGCCCTCGAGTCGCCGCCGTCCGCCGACGCCGGTGACGAGCGCCTCGCCATCCTCGCCGCGCGCATCGGCGGCGATCCGGGCGTCGCGCTGGGCGAGGTTTGCCGCCACGTGGTCACGGACCGCCGCTACGCGGACTCCACCCGGGCCGTCTTCGCGCAGATCATGGAGCAGGTGCGCTCCGCGCTCGGCCAGGGCGGGATCAGGTGAGGATCAGCTTGCGGCGCTTCAGCTCGCTGAAGGTCAGGGGCTCGGCCTCGCGAAGGTTCTCGTAGGACTCGACGTTGGCCACCCACGCCCAGTGGTCGCCCGCGTCGATGCGCTCGAGGAAGCGGAGGTTGAGGATGGCGAGGACGCCCTTGAGGCGGAAGAGGCCGCCGCCGGCGTGCTCGACGGCCGAACCGAGGGCCGCGACCTTGTCGACGGTGAAGCCGGTCTTCTTGCCGAGCAGCTTGACGTGCTCCCACTGGTCCTGGGCCATGTACTGCAGGGAGCCGACGGGGTTGCGCTCGAGGTTCTCGAGCGTCTTCGTGCCCTTGTAGACCCCGATGACGAAGCGCTTGGGCTTCATCGCCACCGGCGTCACGTAGGTGCAGATGTTGAAGTTGCCCTTGGAGCCGTCGGAGGTCGCCAGGGTGTAGACCTGCGCGTCGACGCGATTCCAGGGCTTGACGCGGATACCGGTGCTGCTGGGCATGGGTTCAGGAGGAAAGGGGAGCGGGCGCGAAGGCAAGCGGTCGGGTCGATGTTGCCTTGCGCGGGTTTTCGGACAGGATGGGCGGCGATGAGTTCCAAGCCCGCCCGCAGCAAGCCCTACCCGGTCGACGTCCAGGCCGGCAACCTCTACTACTGGTGCGCCTGCGGCAAGAGCAAGGCCCTGCCCTTCTGCGACGGCGCCCATCACGGCGGCCCGGTCGGCCCCCTCACCTACAAGGCGGAGGCGGACGGCAAGGTGTGGTTCTGCGGCTGCCGGCGGACCCGCAAGCCGCCGCTCTGCGACGGCTCGCACGACCGCTGCAAGGACGGCCCCGCCGCCTGACCGCCGCGGTGGACCTGCTCCTGCTCCACGGTTTCGTCGGCTCGGGCGAGGACTTCCTCCCGCTCGGCCTTCCCGCGCTGCGCCCGGACTGGCCCGGCCACGGCTCCCTCGCCGGCCTCCGGCGTCCGTCCGACTACGCCCTCGAGTCCCACCTCGACCGCGTCGACGGCTGGATCAACGCGCTGGCGGAGCGCGCGCCCACCTTGGTCGGCTACTCGATGGGCGGCCGGCTGCTCCAGCTGGCCCTGGCCCGCCGCGGCGGCCCGCCCCCGGGCTCGCGTGTCGTGCTCGTCAGCACCTCGCCCGGCATCGCCGACGAGGCCGAGCGCGAGGAGCGCCGGCGCGCGGACGCGGCCGTCGCGCGGCTCCTGCGGGAGCAGGGCCTCGGGCGCTTCCTCCACTACTGGCACAGCCAGACGATGTTCCTCCCCCTGCTCGAGCGGCCCGAGGACCGGCGCGCGCCCATCCTCGGCCGCCGAGCGGCGGCCGACCCCGAGGGCCTCGCCCTGAGCCTCGAGGCCGTCGGCCCCGGCTCCGCGCCCTCGACCTGGGGCGACCTCGGCGCCCTCGGCGAGGACGTCGACCTCGTGGTCGGCGAGCGCGACCCGCGCTACCTCGCCCTCGCCGGCGAGATGGCGGCGCGCATCCCGGGCGCGCGCGTCCACGTGGTCCCCGGAGCCGGCCACGCCCTGCACCTCGAGCGCCCCGACGCCCTGGCCGCCGTCATCCGCGGTTCGCGAGCGCCCTGAGGAAGCGCTCGTTCTGCGCGGGCAGGCCGACCGTCACGCGAAGCCAGTCCCTCATCCCGTAGCCGCGCAGCGGGCGCACGATGATCCCCTCGCGCTGCAGGCGCGCGAACACCGAGTCGGCCCCGGCGATCTCGAACGCGAGGAAGTTGGCCTCGCCGGGGATGTGCCGGAGCCCGAGGCGGCCGAAGCCCTCGGCGAGCTGGGCGAGCCCCTCGGCGTTGACCTTGCGCGCGCGGGCCAGGAACTCGCGGTCGTCGAGGGCGGCCTCGGCGGCGGCGAGCGCGGGGAGGTTGACGTTGAAGGGCTGGCGGACGCGGTTGAGCAGGCCGCAGACCTCGGGCGAGCCGACGAGGTAGCCGACGCGCAGGCCGGCCAGTCCGTAGATCTTGGAGAAGGTGCGGGTCACGACCACCTTCCGCCCCTCGCGGAGGAGCGGGCGGAGGTCGGCGCTCGCGTCGAGGTACTCCGCGTAGGCCTCGTCCAGGCAGAAGATGGCCGTCTCGGGGAGCGAGCGCGCGAGCGCGAGGATGTCCTCCGGGCGGTCGGAGCCGCCGGTCGGGTTGTTGGGGCTCGCGAGGAAGACGAGGCGCGTGCGCGGGGTCACCGCGGCGCGCATCGCCGCCAGGTCGTGGCGGAAGCCGGGCATCGGCACCTCCACCGGCGTCGCGCCCATCAGGAGGGTGGCGAGCTTGTAGACGACGAAGGCCTGGGAGCCGAAGACGACCTCGTCGCCCGGGCGGAGGAAGGCCTGCGCGAGGAGGATCATCACCTCGTTGGAGCCGTTGCCCACGACGAACTGCGAGGGGTCCAGGCCCCATTCGCGCGCGAGGCGCTCCCGGAGGAAGGTGCAGCCGGAATCCGGGTAGAGGTGGGCCGAGCCGAGCGCCTTGCGCGCGGCCTCGAGGCCGAGGGGCGAGGGGCCGAGCGGGTTCTCGTTGGACGCGAGTTTGATGACCGAGGCGGGGTCCAGGCCGAACTCGCGCGCGACGACCTCGATGGGCCGTCCCGCCTCGTAGACGGGCTGTGAGAGCACGGGGCGGTTGGCGAGGTCGGCGTAGGAGACGGACATCCCCGCCAAGGTGGTCGGCTGAGGGCTTGCTGGCAAACGAGAACCTGACACGGTCGCCCCATGCGACTCCTCGTCATCGGCGCCTCGGGCCTGCTCGGCCGCGAGGTCGTGCGCTCGGCGGTCCGGCGCGGCCACCAGGTGATCGCCCTGGGCGGCGACCGCGAGCCCTCGGCGCCCCGCGGCGTGCAGGTCGGGCGCCTCGGACGAGGCGACCTGGCGGCCGCCGAGCGCTGGGTGCTCGACCGCTTCCCCGAGGGCATCGTCAACGCCTCGGCGATGGCGGACGTCAACGACTGCGAGCGCGACCCGGAAGGCGCCATGCTGGCCAACGCCCGCATCCCCGGCCGGCTGGCCCAGCTCGCCCACCATGTGGGCGCCCGGATGGTCCATGTGTCGACCGACATGGTCTTCGACGGCCGTGGGGCGCCCTACCGCAGCACCGACCCCGCCGCGCCGGTCAACGCCTACGGTCGGAGCAAGGTCGCCGGGGAGACCGCGGTGATGGACGCCGCCGGGCACGGCGCCTGCGTCGTCCGCTCCACCCCCATCATGGGCAACACGCCCTCGGGCGACCGCACCGTGCACGAGCGGCTCTTCCTCGACTGGAAGGCGGGCAAGGTGTCCGGCCTCTTCGCGGAGGAGGTCCGCCAGCCCGTCTCGGTCACGAACCTGGCCGACGTCTGCGTCGAGCTCGCCGAGCGCGACAACCTCTCGGGCATCTTCCATTGGGGCGGGCGCGACGCCCTCACCCGCCACGAGATGGGCGTCCGCATCGCGCGCCGCTTCGGGCTCGACCCGGACGCGCTCGTCCGTCCGGTGTCCTACGCCGACATCCCCAACCTCGCGCCCCGTCCGCGCGACCTGAGCGTCGAGCTCCGGCCCCTCGAGGGCAAGCTGCGCACCGCCCCCCGGGGGTTCGACGAGATCCTCGACGAGCTCGAGGTGCCCCGCGGCTGCGAGGACTGGTGGCGCGCGCGCACCGGCGGCGAGGTCGTCCGCCGGCTCGTCGAGGGCCTCGACTTCTGACCGTGGACCATCTCCCCCGCGGCGACTCGACGGCGGCGCTCAACATGGCGCTCGACCTGCTCCTGCTCGAGGCCTACCCCGACCCCGCGCGCTGCCGGCTGCGGTGCTACGGCTGGGCCGAGCCCGCCCACACCTTCGGCGTCTCGCAGCGCTGGGCCGAGTGGCGCCCCCGGGTCCCCGAGGGCTGCGCCCTCGTGCGACGGCCGACCGGCGGCGGGCTGGTCTCGCACCTCGCCGACTGGACCTTCGCCCTCGTCCTCCCCGCGGGCCACCCCATCCACGACCTCGACGCCCTCGACAGCTACGGCGCCGTGCTCTCCGGTCTCGAGCGCGCGATGCTCGCGCAGGGCTTGGAGGTCCGTCGCGTGCCCCGGCCCGAGGGCGAGCGACGGCAGACGGCCCCGACCGTCTGCGCCGAGCGCCCCGAGCCGCACGACCTCGTGCGCGCGGCCGACGGCCTGAAGGTCGCCGGCGCCGCGCAGAAGCGGAGCCGCGACGGCCTGCTGCTCCAGGGCTACGTCGACCGTCGCGCGCTCCCGGGGTGCGACTGGACGCGGCTGGAGACGGATCTCGCGGCCGCGCTCGGCGAGACGCTCGGCTCGCCGGCCCGCGCCGTCGGCGCGCCGACCTACCCGAAGGAGGTCGCGGCCGAGCTGGCCGCCCGCTTCGCGTCGAAGGCCTGGAACGAGCGCCTCTGAGCCG
>CAIPVK010000246.1 GCA_903868455.1 uncultured Opitutia bacterium | reverse complement strand
GCTGCAGGTCACGAAGGTCTTCGGCGACGGAACCGTGGAGGTCCGCGCCAAGGGGGCCCGCTTCATCGTCGACCACAAGATCACCGACCTCGAGCCCCAGGCTCGCGCCCGCCTCGCCGAGATCTCCGGCAAACCCCGCGCCCCGGTCCTCCCGCCTCCCGCGCCGCGCGCCGAGCCCGCGCCTCGTGCGACCCGCAAGGACGAGCCCGCTCCCTCCCAGGAGCCCTCGACCGGCGACGACGACCTCGACCGGCGGATGCGGACCCTCTTCGGCACGCCTTCCCGGCGCTGAAGCCTGGGGTTTCCGCCCCCAAGGCGGCCTTTGACCCCCGACGCCTCCCTTCTTGACTCAGGGCGGGGCGGGGGTTTTAACGGACGTTCTCAGTTGGGCCCTCTTCGTCTAGCCCGGTCAGGACCCATGGTTTTCATCCATGTAACTGGGGTTCGAATCCCCAAGAGGGCGCCAACTGAGAAAACTTTTCGCCAAACCGACTACGGTCGGTTTGGCGGAGGCGGTTTAGCGGGGTCAGCGGGGTCAGCGGGGTCAGCGGGGTCAGCGGGGTCAGCCGCCTACTGCATTTGCCGCGGTGTTCCGACAATGGATTAGCAGTTCTGAGTTTCAACAAACCCCACTCGACGGCCGGTTCCTTAGGAGAGGTGTGTCCTGAAGGTTGCAAGGACCGCGTGCCCCATAGACTTTTGCTGCTCCGCCGTACCGCCGCCCCCGCCGAGCCGCCACCCCGCCATCCCCATCTCGCCCGCCGACCCCGCTGCACCGCGACCCCGCCATTTCATTTCCGCTGACCCCGCCACCCCGCTCCCCCGCCAACCCCATGCCCCTCACCCTCGTCTTCTGCGGCTGCGGCTCGCGCTCCCGGACCTACGCCGGCATCGCCGCCGAGATGCCCGCGCGCTACGCCATCGCCGCCGCCGCCGATCCGGTGGAGGCGCGCGTCGCCACCGTCGCCGGCCACGCGGCCAAGGTCCCCGCGCCGGGCGGCTTCCGCGCCTTCGCCTCGGCCGAGGCGCTCTTCGCCGCGGGCAAGCTCGGCGATGTCTGCGTGATCGGCACGCAGGACGCCCTCCATCGCTCCCACGCCATCCGCGCCATGGAGCTCGGCTACGACCTGCTGCTCGAGAAGCCCATCGCGCCCTCGCTCGAGGACACCGAGGCCGTCGCGGCCGCCGCCCGCCGCCTCGGCCGGCGCGTCGTCGTCTGCCACGTCCTGCGCTACACGCCCTTCTACTCGGAGGTCCGCCGCATCCTCGATTCGGGCGAGCTCGGCCGCTTGGTCTCGGTCAACGCCATCGAGGGCGTCCAGCCCTGGCACCAGGCGCACTCCTTCGTGCGCGGCCATTGGTCGGTGAAGGCCAAGTCCTCCCCGATGATCCTCGCGAAGTCCTGCCACGACATGGACATCCTCGCCTGGCTCGTGGGCGCGCCCTTCACCCGCCTCGCCTCGCACGGCGCGCTCACGCACTTCCGCGCCGAGAACGCGCCCGCCGGCGCGCCCGCGCGCTGCTCCGACGGCTGCCCCGTGGGCGACACCTGCCGCTACAACGCCGCGCTCTACGCCAAGCCCGAGGGGCGCCGCTGGCTCGCCATGGTGCACGACCGCGCCAAGGAGGCGACGGACGCCGAGATCCTCGAGTGGACGCGCACCAGCCCCTGGGGGCGCTGCGTCTACCGCTGCGACAACGACGTCGTCGACCACCAGGTCCTCGCCCTCCAGTTCGCCAACGCCGTCACCGCCACCTTCACCATGACCGCCTTCGACGAGGGCCGCCACCTCGAGCTCTTCGGCACCGAGGGCTGG
>CAIPVK010000245.1 GCA_903868455.1 uncultured Opitutia bacterium | reverse complement strand
GTCCTGCGCCGTTTCACCGACGACGACGAGTTCGTCCGCGACCAGGCGCGCGAGCGCCTCGGCGTGGCCGCCCCCGACGAGGTCGTCATCCGGGTCGAGCCCGGCGCCGGAGGCGTCTCCCCCCAGCCCATCCGCTCCGGCTCGCTCTTTAGCCCCGCGGATCCCGCCGAGGCCCGCTAAATGGCCAACCTGCTAACCCGCTAACCCGGTCAATCGCACCGGGTGGGGGCGCGGCGATATGAAGACTAGTGGGCTAGGGGGCCAGGGGGCTGGCAGGATGACGAGAAGCACGAGGAGGCGGACCATTAATCTGCCGGAAGCGCAGTTCCCTCCGCTGGCACGCTGTCCCGCTGTTCCGCCGCCAGCTAACCCGCTGATCCATCCGCTGCCACCGCTGCTACCGCAGGGGTGGAAATCGCACGAAAAAATTCAAAGCAAAGAGGAGAGAGGCTGGGAAGGGCTTGAAAGTGCCAGGCCAACGAGCGTAGCGAGTTCTCTCCCGCTAACACCGCTAGGACCGCTAACACCGCTAGTCCCCTGGCCCCCTAGTCCCCTAGTCCCCTGGCCCCCTAGTCCCCTATTCCCGCTAGCCCCCTAGGCGCCCCCTTTGCGTTTGCCACCGCCCCCTCCCGGCGGTGTCATCCCCTCACGATGGCCAAGAACAAGCAGGTCACCTGGGGCGGCCGGTTCGCGACCGGCCCCGGCGCCCTCATGCGGCGCTTCAGCGAGTCCGTGTCCTTCGACCGGCGCCTCGCCCCCTTCGACATCCGCGGCTCGCAGGCCCACGCGGCCATGCTCGCCAAGGTCGGCATCCTCACCCGGCGCGAGCGCGACGCCATCGTGCGCGGACTCGACCGCCTCGCCCGCGAGGTGGCCGCCGGCAAGTTCCGCTGGAAGGAGGAGCTGGAGGACGTCCACATGAACCTCGAGCAGGCGCTGACCGCCCGCGTGCCCGCCGCCGCCAAGCTCCACACCGCCCGGTCCCGCAACGACCAGGTCGCGACCGACATGCGGCTCTACCTCAAGGCCGCCTGCGCCGAGGTCGACGCAGCCCTCGCCGGCCTCATCGGCGCGCTCGTCCGCCAGGCCCGGAAGCACGCCGACGTCCTCATCCCCGGCTACACCCACCTCCAGCGCGCCCAACCCGTCTCCGTCGCCCACCACCTCCTCGCCTACTGCGAGATGCTCGGGCGCGACCGCGCGCGCTTCGCCGCCGTGGCCGAGGCCGCCAACTGGTGCCCGCTCGGCTCCGGCGCCATCGCCGGGACGACCCTGCCCATCGACCGCGAGCACACCGCGCGGCTCCTGGGCTTCGTCGACGCCAAGGGCCGGCCGCGCGTGACCGCCAACTCGATGGACGCCGTGGCCGACCGCGACGTCGCCACCGAGTTCGCCTTCGCCGCCGCGCTCTGCGCCACCCACCTCTCGCGCATGGCCGAGGACCTCATCCTCTGGTCGAGCGCCGAGTTCGGCTTCGCCCGCATGCCCGACGCCTTCTCCACCGGCTCCTCGCTCATGCCGCAGAAGCGCAACCCGGACTCGCTCGAGCTCCTGCGCGGCAAGGCCGCGCGCGCCCACGGCTCGCTCACCCACCTGCTCGGCCTGGCCAAGGGCCTGCCGCTCACCTACAACCGCGACCTGCAGGACGACAAGCCGCCGGTCTTCGACGCGCACGACCAGATCGCCATGGGCCTCGCCGCCATGGAGGGCACCGTCGCCGGCATGACCCTCGACCGCCGCCGCTGCGCCGCCGCCGTGGCCGACCCGGCCCTGCTCGCCACCGACCTCGCCGACTGGCTCGTCCGCAAGGGCATGCCCTTCCGCCACGCCCACCACGCCGTCGGCCGCCTCGTCGCCGCCGCCGAGCGCCTCGGCGCGCCCCTCGACAAGGTTCCCGACGCCGCCGCGCGCGAGGCCGACCCCGCGTTCCGCGGCGACTGGCGCAAGGTCTTCGACCTCGGCCGCGCGATGCGCGCCCGCGAGAACCTCGGCATGCCCGGCCCCCGCCAGGTCGCCCGCCGCCTCGCCGAGTGGGAGCGCCGCCTCGCGCGCTGAGC
>CAIPVK010000244.1 GCA_903868455.1 uncultured Opitutia bacterium | reverse complement strand
GGACTTCTTGGAGGGCTTGGCCATGCGGGTCGGCTGGCCATCCAAGGTTGTTTATTGTCAGTTTTGGAGAAAAAAGTGAACAATAATAATATTATAATGTTACGACCGCCGCGGGGGCGACTCCGGCGCGCGCGGGGCTCGATCCGGCTGGTGGTCGCGACAGGACTCGAACCTGTGACATCCACAATGTGAATGTGGCGCTCTAACCAACTGAGCTACGCGACCGTCCAACCGGACGACCGAGCGAAGCGACCCGGGCGTCCGGGGCAAGGAAAAGCGGTCAGTCTCCGGCGGGGGCGCGCTCCCCGGAGGCCCGCTGTCCCTCCTCATATCGGGCGATCCACCCCCGGGACCACGGGGTGAAGTCCCCAGCCTCCAGGTGGGCGCGGGCCTGGGCCATGAGGTCCTGGAAGAAATGGATGTTGTGCAGGCTGAGCAGGGTGCCGCCCAGCATCTCGCCGGACTGGACGAGGTGGCGGAGGTAGGCCCGACTGAAGCGGCGGCAGGTGAGATTGTCCATCCCCTCGACCAAGGGGCCGTGGTCGTCCTTGAAGCGCTCGTTCTTCATGTTCACGGGGCCGTCGGGCGTGAAGGCGCAGCCATGGCGCGCGAGCCGGGTCGGCATCACGCAGTCGAACATATCCGCCCCCAGCGCGACCATGCGCAGGAGCTGGGTGGGGGTGCCCACGCCCATGACATACCGGGGCTTGCCGGCGGGCAACCGGGGGGCGGCGATGCCGACCTGTCGGAGCATCTCCTCCTCGGGCTCGCCGACGGACACGCCCCCGATGGCATGGCCGGGGAAGCCGAGGGCGCCGAGCTCCTCGGCGCAGCGCACCCGGAGATCCTCGAAGACCGAGCCTTGGTTGATGGCGAAGAGGTGGCGGCCGGAGGCGAGGAAGCCGGTGTCCTCCGCGAGGCGCAGCATCTCGCGGGCCCAGCGCAGGGTGCGGGCGACGGCCTGCTCGCAGGCGGCGCGCTCGCAGGGCCAGGGCGGGCACTCGTCGAGCACCATGGCGATGTCCGACCCCAGCGCGTCCTGGATGTCGAGGCAGTCCCTGACGTCGAGGAAGAGCGGGGAGCCGTCGAGATGGGACTGGAAGCGGATGCCCTCGTCCGTGACCGTGCGCAGCTTGGCGAGGGAGAAGACCTGGAAACCCCCGCTGTCGGTCAGGATCGGACCGTCCCACCCCATGAACCGGTGCAACCCGCCGGCCTTGCGGATGATGGCGCGGCCGGGGCGCAGGTTGAGGTGGTAGGTGTTGCCCAGGAGGATCTGGGCGCCCGTGTCCCGCACCTGGTCGGGGGTGAGGCCCTTGACCGTGCCCTGGGTGCCGACGGGCATGAAGACCGGCGTCTGGACCGTGCCGTGGTTCGTGCGGAGCTCGCCGCGGCGCGCGTCCGAGGCGGGATCCGTGGCGAGGAGGCGGAAGTCGCTCATCGGCGGACGGGCTGGAACTCGAGCTCCCGGCCGCGCGGCGCGTCCTCGCGGAGTCGGCCGCCCTCGAAGGCGACCGCGCCGTTCACGACGGTCATCTCGACGGAGCAGGCGAACCGGTGGCCCTCCAGGGGCGACCAGCCGCACTTGTACAGGAGGTTGCCCTTGGTCACCTCGGTCGGTCGGTCGGGGTCCACCAGCACCAGGTCGGCCCACATGCCCGGGCGGATGTGCCCGCGGTCGACGATGCCGAAGAGCTCGGCGGGGGCGTGCGAGGCCCGGGTGACGAGGGTCTCGAGCGGGAGCACCCCCTGCTTCCAGAGGTCGAGGAGCATCAGGAGCGAGTGCTGCACGAGGGGCAGGCCGGAGGGGGCCTTGAAGTAGGACTGGGCCTTCTCCTCGGCGGTGTGCGGCGCATGGTCGGTGGCGATGACATCGATCCGCCCGTCGGCCACGGCGCGGCGGATGGCGGCGCGGTCGGCCGGCTCCTTCACGGAGGGGTTGCACTTGATGCGGTGTCCCTGCGTCGCGTAGTCGCGGTCGTCGAACCAGAGGTGGTGGACGCAGGCCTCGGCCGTCACCCGCTTGCCCTTGACCGGACCCGGCGAGAAGAGCGAGGCCTCCTCGGCCGTGGTGAGGTGGAGGACGTGCAGGCGGGCGTTGGTCCGGCGGGCGAGGTTGATCGCGAGCAGGGTCGACTTGTAGCAGGCCTCGCGCCCGCGGATGCGCGCGTGTTCGGCGGCGGGGACCTCCTCGCCCCAGCGCGCCCGGGCCGCGGCCTCGGCGGCCTTGATCATCGGGTTGTCCTCGCAATGGGTCGCGATGGGCACCGGGGAGTGGGCGAAGATGCGCTCGAGGGCGGCGAGCTCGTCCACCAGCAGGTCGCCGGTCGAGGACCCCATGAAGATCTTCACCCCGCACACGCGGCGGGTGTCGAGGCGCTTGACCTCCTCGAGGTTATGGGGAGTCGCGCCGAGGAAGAAGGAGAAGTTGGCGGGGGAGACGGCCGCGGCCCGCGCCAGCTTGGCCTCCAGGGCCTCGCGCGTGACCGTATTGGGCACGGTGTTGGGCATCTCCATGAAGGAGGTCACGCCGCCGGCCACCGCCGCGCGGGCCTCGGTGGCGATCTCGGCCTTGTGGGTGAGGCCCGGCTCGCGGAAGTGGACCTGGTCGTCGATCAGGCCCGGGAGCAGGAGCTTGCCTCGGGCGTCGACCTCGCGGTCGGCGCCGCCGGCCACCGAGCCGACCTCGGCGACGCGGCCGTCGCGCACCAGGACGTCGGCCACGCGGCGCGAGCCGTCCGTGACGACCTCGGCGTGGCGGAAGAGCAGGGAAGCCATGCCCCCAATCCAGCCCCGGTGGCGGCCGGAGGCAAGCGAACCCGACTCAGAGCACCGAGCCCTCGGGGCGCTGGGCCGCCGAGGGGTCGAGCACCGCGCCGTTGACGCGGAAGCGGAAGACCGCGTCCTCGAAGGCGTACTCGTGCTGCATGATCACGCGCTTCTCGTCCGGGAACATCTGGTTCTTCAGGGCGACGAGGTCGGCGATGAGCTTGCGGATCTCCTCGGCGGGAGGGGCGACGGGGGCGCCGGTCTTGGGGTCCTTCAGGTTGGAGATGGCCGCGAAGGCCTCCTCCTCGCCCTGCTTGCCGGTGATGGCGGCGTTCCACATCAGCTTGGAGATGTTCGCCGCGCCCTTGATGACGTTGCGACGCTCGGTCTCGGGCTCCTCGCCGACCCTCGGCCTCATGCTGTCGGCCGGGATCAGCTGGGTGGCCACCGTGTAGGCCGACCACTTCTCGCCGAGCTCCCGGTCGTGGGCGATGTTGAACTTGGAACGCACCGGGGGCCTGGGCAGGGCGGAGGCGGGGACGAAGCCGATGGGCTTGGGCTTGCGGTTGCCGAAGGCGCCGGAGGTGCGGAGACGGGAGCGGGACGTCGACATGGGAAGGGGTCCCCCAAGCAAAGCCCGGCCGGGGGCGGGGGCAAGGAGGATTCCCCGCTTTTGCCTTTCGACCCCGCGGTTTTTCCCCAAAGTGCCCCCATCCCCGTGGCCGACTACAGCAAGATCCTCGCCGCCCACCGCCGCAACCAGCTGGCCGAGCCCATCCGCCTGCCCCGCGGCACCCATCGGTTCTTCGCGACCGAACTCCTGCCCCTGCCGGTGGAGAAGGTCTTTCCCTTCTTCTCGGACGCCGGGAACCTCCAGGCCATCACCCCGCCCGAGCTCGAGTTCCGCATCCTGACCCCCTCGCCCATCGAGATGCGCGAGGGCGCGCTCATCGACTATCGCCTGAAACTCCACGGCCTCGGCTTCCGCTGGCGCACGCGCATCGCGCACTGGGACCCCCCGCACGGCTTCGTCGACGAGCAGCTCAAGGGGCCCTACGCCTTCTGGCACCACACCCACACCTTCTACGACGAGGGCGGCAAGACGCGCATGGACGACGAGGTCCTCTACCGCCTCCCGCTCTGGCCGCTCGGCGAGGTCGCCTATCCCTGGGTCTCCCGCCAGGTCGACCGCATCTTCGCCTACCGCAAGCGGAAGATCCGCCAGTTGCTGGGGGTTTGAG
>CAIPVK010000243.1 GCA_903868455.1 uncultured Opitutia bacterium | reverse complement strand
GAACTTCGGGCGCGAGGCGGCGGTGAGCACGTCCTCCTGCGCGAGCATCGGGATGTCGAAGAAGGCCCCGACGACGTGGACGACCTGCGGGTCGGTGATGCCGAGCACCTGCAGCCAGACCACCCCGGGCTGGCCGACCAGGCGGCCGACCGAGTCGAGGTCGGCGAACTCCGTCGTGCGGACCGAGTTCTCGTCGTAGCAGATGGCGCGGAAGCGGGTCGGCCCCTGGCTCTCGAAGGGCGAGGCCATGGGCAACTGGCCGGGCGCGCGGCCGATCTCGGCGTCGGAGAACGCCGCCTCGCCGGGCAGGGGAGCCGAGCCCGGGCGGAGGCCGAGGCGCGCCCGCAGCTGGGCGAGGCGCTCCTCCATCGCCCGGCGCGAGCGCTGGGCGGCCTCTTCACGCGGTGAGGCGCGTTCTTCCATCCCCAAGCCTACCCGCCCCCCGCGAGGGGTGTCAACCGCCCGGGCGACCGGCGGGCGACGTGCGGTTGTCCTTGGTCTTGTCGGGCGCGAGCGCGGGCTGGGTGGCGATCAGGGCCTTGGCCGGGTCGATGCCCTCGCCCGAGGTCGGGGGCGTCACCCGGACCTGCCCTCCGGGCAGCTCGCGGATGCGCGTGCCGTCGGACCCCGCCCACGAGCCGTCGGGCAGGCGACGCAGCGTGACGCCGTCGGAGGTCCGGATGCTGCCGTCGGGCAGGGTGCGGCTGGTCGAGCCGTCGGCGTGACGCCACGAGCCGTCGGGCAGCCGCCGGCTGGTTCCGCCGTCCGGCTCGCGGACGGCCTGGCCGGGCAGGGGGCGGATCGTCGACCCGTCGGAGCCCCGGAGGGCGCCGTCGGGCGAGTTGCGGAAGGTCACGGGCTTGGCCGGCTCCTTGCGCTCCTTGGGCTTCTCGGCCGCCGCGAGGACGGCGGCGGCCAGCAGGCAGGGCAGGAGGAGGGCGCGCATCAGGAGCGGTGCTTGCCGTTGCGACGGCCGTCCCGCCCGATGCCGAGGGCGTCGACCTTCCCCTGCTTCACCTTCTGCAGGAGGTTGTTGGAGTTCGTGACCCCCAGGCAGTAGAGGGCGGCCGCGACGTCGTCGACGCAGCCCTCGTGGATGAGGCCGGCGTTGGCCAGCCAGCGGGCGACGCTCGCGTGGAACTGCGTGGGGTTGATCTCGATCTTCTCCCCGCCGTAGCGGAGCCAGAAGTCCACCCGGCGGTCGAGGCGGCAGTTGCAGCGCCGGCGATGCAGGTTGCGGATCTCCTCGAGGTGAGGGCAGGCGGCGGACTTCTTGGTGGGCTTGGCCATGCTGGGCGGCTGGCCATCCAAGGTTGTTTATTGGCAGTTTTGGAGAAAAAAGTGAACAATAATAATATAATAATGTTACGGCCGCCGCGGGGGCGTCCCCTGCGCGCGGGTCTCGATCCGGCTGGTGGTCGCGACAGGACTCGAACCTGTGACATCCACAATGTGAATGTGGCGCTCTAACCAACTGAGCTACGCGACCGTCCAACCGGAGGTCCGAGCGAAGCGACCCGGGCGTCCGGGGCAAGGAAAAGCGGTCAGTCCCCGGCGGGGGCGCGCTCCCCGGAGGCCCGCTGCCCCTCCTCGTAGCGGGCGATCCACCCCCGGGACCACGGGGTGAAATCCCCGGCCTCGAGGTGGGCGCGGGCCTGGGCCATGAGGTTCTGGAAGAAATGGATGTTGTGCAGGCTGAGCAGGGTGCCGCCCAGCATCTCGCCGGACTGGACGAGGTGGCGGAGGTAGGCCCGGCTGAAGCGCCGGCAGGTGAGGTTGTCCATCCCCTCGACCAGCGGCCCGTGGTCGTCCTTGAAGCGCTCGTTCTTGAGATTGACGGGGCCCTCGGGCGTGAAGGCGCAGCCGTGGCGGGCGAGCCGGGTCGGCATCACGCAGTCGAACATGTCCGCCCCCAGCGCGACCATGCGCAGGAGCTGGGTGGGGGTGCCCACGCCCATGACGTAGCGGGGCTTGCCGGCGGGCAGCCGCGGCGCGGCGATGCCGACCTGGCGCAGCATCTCCTCCTCGGGCTCGCCGACGGAGACGCCCCCGATGGCGTGGCCGGGGAAGCCGAGGGCGCCGAGCTCCTCGGCGCAGCGCACCCGGAGGTCCTCGAAGACCGAGCCCTGGTTGATGGCGAAGAGGTGCCGGCCGGAGGCGAGGAAGCCGGTGTCCTCCGCGAGGCGCAGCATCTCGCGGGCCCAGCGCAGGGTGCGGGCGACGGCCTGCTCGCAGGCGGCGCGCTCGCAGGGCCAGGGCGGGCACTCGTCGAG
>CAIPVK010000242.1 GCA_903868455.1 uncultured Opitutia bacterium | reverse complement strand
GCCGCGGCCCTCGCCCTGGCCGGCGAGCACGCGCGCGCTGGCCCAGTCGGCGCGCAGCTGCGTGTGCCAGGGATGGGCGGCGACGCCCAGCGCGAGCAGGCGCGAGGCGGCCTCGGGCGCGCCGCCGTCGACCAGGTGGCGCGCGACGGAGCGGAAGGCCTCGGGGCCGGGCTCCTCCGCGAGGAAGGCCTCGAAGTGGCGCTCGGCGATGGAGGCGTCGGCGCGGCGCGCGACCTCGTCCTTCTTGGGCCGGGTCTCGTGGGCGATGCCGAGCAACGCCTGCACCATCGCCTGGTTGGAGCGGAAGTGGCCCGGCCGCGCCTGGCTGACCGACTGGTAGGTGCGGATGGCGAGGTCGGGCCGGCCGGCGCGGATGAGCGACTCGAGGTGGAGCGCGGAGAAGGTGGCGGTGTCGAAGCCGCGCGCCACCGCGAGGTTCGCGAGGGTCTCGCACAGGCCCGTCGCGCCCCGCTGCGAGCCGAAGTTCGCCAGCGCGAGCAGGACGGCGTCGTTCGTCGCGAAGCGCTGCAGGATCTCGCGCAGCTCGCGGTCGGCCTCGTCGCCCTGGCCGAGCTTGGTCAGCGCGGCGAGGCGCTGCACGCGGAGGAAGCCGTTCTGCGGGTCGAGCGAGATGCGGTCGTCGATGACCGAGAGCGCCTGGCGCGGCTGGCGGCTGAGGAGGAGCAGGCGGCCGTGCTGGCCGAGGATCGCGTCGCGCTCCGCGCCCTTGAAGTCGGCCGCGCGGTTCTCGAGGACCGTCATCGCCTGCTGGACCTTCCCGCCGTCGAAGTAGGCCAGGGCGAGCAGGAGGACGCCGTTGGCGGACCGGTCCAGCTTGTACTGCTGGATGAGGGCGACCGACTCGGGGTGCTTGCCCAACCAGTAGAGGGAGGTGGCGGTCTGGAAGGCGGCGAGGTTGCGGGTTTCCGCGTCCAAGGCGTTGTCGTTCAATAGGTTGGAGAAAATATTGACCACCTCTTGGTCGCGATGGCGGGCCTGCAGGAGTTGGGCGAGGCGTTCGAGGACCGCCCGGTCGGCGCTATCGAGCGGGGCGGACTTTCGCAAGCCATTGGTCAAGAGTGTGATAGCCTCCTCGGTCTTGCCGAGACGGCGGTGGAGGAGGTCGGCGTAGAAGAGCTTCACCCGGGGGTTGGTCGGATTGCACTTCATCGCGAGCTGGGCGGCTTGGACGGCCGTGGGGAGATCCCCCTCGTCGAGGTGCTTCTTGCCGACCTCCATGAAGTAGCCGGCGATCGCGGCCAGGTGGCGCTGGCGCAGGCTGGCGGCCTGCTCCGGCTCGGCCTGGATGGCGGCCAGCGTGAGTTTCACCGCGTTGCGCAGGACGGGGTCGTGGACGAGCTCGACCCTGGGGGCGAGGCGGGCCAGGTAGTCCAAGGTGGCCTCCTTGCCACGGGTCACGGGCATTCCCAGCAGCAGGACGGCCTCCGGATCGAGGGTGTCGGCCCTGGCCGCGGGGGCCGCGGGGGCGGCGGGCGTCGCGGGCTCGGCCGTCTGGGCGGGGCAGGGCAGGGTGAGCAGGCCGAGGGCGAGGAGCGGGCGGGCGAGACGGCGCATACGGGAGGGTTTTAGGTAGGCGGAGCCGCGGGCGCTGTCGCCAACAAAAGTCGCGGCTTCGTGGCACCGTCTCACAAAAATGTGAAAATTCCCACACTTTCCTCTTGCGCGAGGGGTCGGGAGTCCTATGCCCCAACGCTCTTTTCCACGCAAAACCGGCCACCCATGCCCACCATCAACCAGCTCATTCGCAAGCCCCGCGTCCAGCCGCGCGGCAAGTCGAAGTCGCCCGCGCTCAACAACTCGCCCTTCAAGCGCGGCGTCTGCGTGCAGGTGATGATCCGCACGCCGAAGAAGCCCAACTCCGCCCAGCGCAAGGTCGCCAAGGTGCGCCTGACGAACGGCCAGGAGGTCATCTCCTACATCCCCGACGAGGGCCACAAGCTGCAGGAGCACTCCGTGGTGCTCGTCCGCGGAGGTCGCGTGAAGGACCTCCCCGGCGTCCGCTACCACATCGTCCGCGGTCCCCTCGACTGCTCCGGCGTCGAGAAGCGCCGCCGCTCCCGCTCCAAGTACGGCGTGAAGCGCCCGAAGGCCGCCAAGGCGGCCTGAGCCCCCCGCCCGTTCCTTTCCAGACCGACCCTATCCCATGTCCCGCCGTCGCCGAGCCACCAAGCGCCAGCACCAGCCCGACGCCCTCTACGGCTCGCCCCTGGTCTCCCAGCTGATCAACGTCGTCATGAAGAGCGGCAAGCGCTCTATCGCCGAGCGCATCGTCTACGGCGCCATCTCCAAGGTCTCCGAGAAGCTCGAGAAGGGCAACGCGGTCGAGCTCCTGCTCGGCGCGCTCGAGAACTGCCGCCCCAAGCTGGAGGTCAAGAGCCGCCGCGTCGGCGGCGCGACCTACCAGGTGCCGGTCGAGATCTCCCTCGAGCGTCAGAACAGCATGGCGCTGCGCTGGCTCGCCGCCGCCGCCCAGGGCCGCAAGGGCACCACGATGGACGCCGCCCTCGCCGCCGAGCTCATCGACGCCTACAACAACACCGGCAACGTGGTGAAGAAGCGCGAGGAGACCCACAAGATGGCCCAGGCCAACAAGGCCTTCGCCCACCTCCGCTGGTAAGCCCCGTCCCGCCCGGTTCCCAGGTCCCCGACCATGTCCGCCCCCCTCTCCCAGCTCAACGCTCCCGGCCGCAAGTTCCCGCTGGAGCACACGCGCAACATCGGCATCGCCGCCCACATCGACGCGGGCAAGACCACGACCACCGAGCGCATCCTCTTCTACACCGGCGTCGTCCACAAGATGGGCGAGGTCCATGACGGCACCGCCACCACCGACTGGATGGAGCAGGAGCGCGAGCGCGGCATCACCATCACCGCCGCCGCCATCTCCGCGGGCTGGAGGACGAAGGAGGGCCACTTCGCCAACATCGACCACCGGATCAACATCATCGACACCCCGGGCCACGTCGACTTCACCGCCGAGGTGGAGCGCTCGCTCCGCGTGCTCGACGGCGCCGTCGCCGTGTTCTGCGCCGTCGCCGGCGTCCAGCCCCAGTCCGAGACGGTCTGGCGCCAGATGAACAAGTACGGCGTCCCCCGCGTCGCCTTCGTCAACAAGATGGACCGCACCGGCGCCGACTTCTTCGGCGCGGTGGACGACATCCGCCAGAAGCTCAAGGGCAACGCCCACCCCCTCTTCATCCCCATCGGCCAGGGCGAGGAGTTCAAGGGCATGGTCGACCTGATCAAGAACGTCGCCTACGTCTACGACGAGACCGACCCCAAGGGGATGAAGTACCACACGGTGGAGATCCCCGAGGCCCAGCGCGAGGAGGCCCGCAAGTGGCGCACCCAGCTGGTCGAGGCGCTCGCCGACTTCGACGACGTCCTCGCCGCCAAGTACCTCGACGGCCAGGAGGTCACCATCGACGAGATGCGCACCGGCATCCGCAAGGCCACCCTCTCGCTCAACTTCATCGGCGTCATCCCCGGCTCCGCCTTCAAGAACAAGGGCGTCCAGATGCTCCTCGACTGCGTGGTGGACTTCCTCCCCTCGCCCGTCGACATGCGCCCCCAGAAGGCGTTCGTCGACGACGGCGAGAAGGAGATCGCCATCGGCCCCGACGACAAGGCCAAGGTCACCGGCCTGTGCTTCAAGCTCTGGTCCGACCCCCACGTCGGCCAGCTCGTCTTCTACCGCGTCTACCGCGGCCAGCTGAAGAAGGGCGAGGCCCTCTACAACCCCCGCACCCGCAAGAACGAGCGCATCTCGCGCATCGTGCTCCTGCGCGCCATGGACCGCGAGGAGATCGACGTCGCCTACTCGGGCGACATCTGCGCGATCATCGGCCCCAAGGACATCGCCACGGGCGACACCCTCACCGCCGAGGACGACCTCATCCTCGAGAAGACCACCTTCGCCGAGCCGGTCATCTCGATGTCCATCGAGCCCAACTCGAAGGGCGACTCCGAGCGCCTCTCCATCGGCCTGCAGCGCCTCGCCCAGGAGGACCCCACCTTCCGCGTCACCTCGAACCCCGAGACCGGCCAGACCCTCATCTCGGGCATGGGCGAGCTCCACCTCGAGATCATCGTCGACCGCCTGAAGCGCGAGTTCAAGGTCGAGGCCAAGTCGGGCAAGCCCCAGATCTCGTACCGCGAGACCATCAACGCCCCCGCCGAGGGCGTGGGCAAGTTCATCCGCCAGTCCGGCGGCCGCGGCCAGTACGGCCACGTCGAGATCAAGCTCGAGCCCAACCCCCCTGTCGGCCGCGAGGAAGGCGCCAAGGCCGAGGAGGTCGTCAACGAGATCGTCGGCGGCGTCATCCCCAAGGAGTTCATCAAGCCCGCCACCGAGGGCATCCTCGAGGCCGCCAACAACGGCACCATCGCCGGCTACCCGGTGATCAACTTCCGCGCCCGCCTCGTCTTCGGCTCGTTCCACGAGGTCGACTCCAACGAGCTCGCCTTCAAGATGGCCGGCATCTTCGCCTTCAAGGAGGCGATGAAGGAGGCCAAGCCCATCCTGCTCGAGCCCATCATGAAGGTCGAGGTCGTCACCCCCGAGGAGTACCAGGGCGACATCATGGGCGACCTCAACCGCCGCCGCGGCCAGATCCAGGGCATGGACACCAAGAACGGCGTCTGCACCATCGACGCCCGCGTCCCGCTCGCCGAGATGTTCGGCTACGCCACCGACGTCCGCTCGCTCTCCAAGGGCCGCGCCTCCTACACCATGGAGCCCGCCAACTACGAGCAGGTGCCCGCCCAGATCCTCAAGCAGGTCGTCGAGACCTCGTCCCGCGCCCCCGCCCGCACCTGACCCCTCCCCGACCCCTCACCAAGATGTCCCGCCAGAAGATCCGCATCAAGCTCCAGGGCTTCGACCACCGCCTCGTCGACCAGTCGGCGACGGAGATCGTCGACACCGCCAAGCGCACCGGCGCCGCCGTCGCCGGCCCCGTCCCCCTGCCCACCACCCACGAGGTCTGGACCGTCAACCGCTCCCCCCACGTGGACAAGAAGTCGATGGACCAGTTCGAGCTGCGCACCCACAAGCGCCTCATTGAGATCCGCGACCCCAACAGCGCCACCGTCGACGAGCTCAAGAAGCTCAACCTGCCGACCGGCGTGCAGGTGAACATCACCGCCTAACCCTCCCACCCCGCCCAACCTTTCCCCAACGCAGGGGAGCCACCCGCGCCAAAGCTGTAGATTCCGCAAGGACATCCTCCGCCTAACGCAGGCCTCGCCCAACGGCGCCACCGCGCCACCTGCCTCTTAGCGACCATGAAACTCCATCTCATCGGCAAGAAAATCGGCATGACCCAGGTCTACGACGGGGAGAACAACCTCGTTCCCGTGACCGTGGTGCAGGCCGGCCCTTGCCCCGTCACCCAGGTCAAGACCGCGGCCTCGGACGGCTACCACGCCGTCCAGATCGGCTTCGGCTCCCAGAAGGAACACCGCCTCTCCCAGCCCGAGCTCGGCCACCTCCGCAAGGCCGGCGTCGAGCCCGTCTCCCACCTCTCCGAGATCCGCATGGACGCCGAGCCCACCCACAAGGTCGGCGACGTCCTCACGGTCGAGACCTTCGCCCCCGGCCAGATGGTCGACGTCATCGGCGTCGTCAAGGGCCGCGGCTTCCAGGGCGTGATGAAGCGCCACAACATGGCCGGCCAGCCCGACACGCACGGCCACATGATGCACCGCCGCGTCGGCTCGATCGGCATGCGCCAGACCCCGGGCCACGTCTTCAAGGGCAAGCGCATGCCCGGCCACATGGGCGCCGTGCGCCGCACCACCCAGAACCTCCGCGTCGTCCAGGTCCTCGCGGAGAAGAACCTCCTCCTCATCAAGGGCAGCCTTCCCGGCGCCAACGGCGAGATCGTCCTCGTCCGCCAGGCCAAGAAGTCGAAGTAAGCCCGCACCGCACGCACCACGACCATGAAGCTCAAGTTCCACAAGGCCGACGGCTCCCCCGCTGGGGAGCGCGACTTCGCCATCCCCGCCTTCGAGGGCGACGCCGCCGTGGCCCTGCTCAAGCAGGCGATCGTCGGCTACCAGGCCAACCTCCGCCAGGGCAACGCCAAGACCAAGAACTACGGCGAGGTCGCCGGTTCCGGCAAGAAGATCCTTCCCCAGAAGGGTTCCGGCGGCTCCCGCCACGGCGACAAGCGCGCCCCCCAGCTCTACAAGGGCGGCGTCGTCTTCGGCCCCCGTCCCCGCGACTGGTCCAAGGCCATCCCCGCGACCCAGCGCCGCAAGGCCCTCGGCCGCGCCCTCTTCGACCTCGCGACCGCCGGCGGCCTGTCCGTCATCGAGCGCTTCGAGGTCGCCCAGCCCAAGACCAAGGTGTTCGCCTCGGTCCTGACCAAGGTGAGCCCCGGCACGCGCCGCGTGCTCCTCGTCGACGCGGCCTGGGCCGAGCCCGTCCGCCGCGCCAGCCGCAACGTCGCCCGCGCCGAGTTCACCAACTCGACCAACCTCAACGCCCTCGACCTCGTGCGCCACGGCGCCGTCGTCATCACCGAGAAGGCCCTCGAGCAGGTCATCGCCCGCGCCTCCAACTGATCCCGCCATGAAGCCCGCTTCCCAGGTCATCGCCCGCCCCGTGCTCACGGAGAAGGCCACCGCCCTCGCCGCCGAGGGCCGGTATGTCTTCGACCTCGTCCCCGGCGCCGACCGCCGCCAGGTCAAGGCCGCCGTCGAGTCCGCCTTCAAGGTGACCGTCACCAAGGTCAACATCCTCATCCGCAAGGGCAAGGTCCGCCGCTCCCGCCTCTCCGGCGGCAGCGTCTTCCGCGAGACCGACACCCGCCGCGCCCTCGTCACCCTGAAGAAGGGCGACACCATCACCCTCGCCTGACCCGGTCCCCGCCATGGCCATCATCAACCAACGTCCCATCACCCCCGGCCAGCGCTTCCTCGTCCGGAACCGCACCGAGGGCCTGCACAACGGCGGCCCCGAGAAGGCCCTCGTCGAGAGCGTCCACCGCGCCAAGGGCCGCAACTGCTACGGCCGCATCACCTCGCGCCGCCGCGGCGGAGGCCACAAGAAGCTCTACCGCAAGGTCGACTTCCGCCGCGCCCAGCTCGACGCCCCCGCGACCGTCACCCGCCTCGAGTACGACCCCAACCGCACGGCCCACCTGGCGCTCCTCGCCTACGCCGACGGCACCAAGTCCTACATCCTCGCCCCCGACGGCCTCAAGGTCGGCGACACCGTGCTCAGCACCAACACCGCCCAGGAGACCCTCTCCCCCGGCCTGTCGCTGCCCCTGCGCCTGATCCCTCCCGCCACCTTCATCCACGCGATCGAGATGCTGCCCGGCAAGGGCGCCCAGCTCGCCCGCGGCGCCGGCGCCTACGCCCAGATCCTCGGCCTCGAGGGCGACCGCGCCATCCTGCGCATGCCCTCCGGCGAGCAGCGCTACCTCCACGCCGACTGCCGCGCCACCGTCGGCGTCGTCGGCAACGTCGACCACCACAACCGCTCGCTCGGCAAGGCCGGCCGCAACCGCTGGCTCGGCCGACGCCCCCGCGTCCGCGGCATGGTGATGAACCCCGTCGACCACCCCAACGGCGGCGGCCAGGGCAAGTCCAAGGGCGGCGGCGGTCGCCAGCACCCCCGCTCCCCCTGGGGCCAGCTCGCCAAGCACTTCCCCACGCGCATCAAGTCCAACGCGTCCAACAGCCAGATCATCCTGCGCCGCAACGGCCGCAAGGTGAAGAAGGCCTGATAACCCCCGCACCGCTTCCCCAACATGGCACGCTCCCGCAAGAAGGGTTTCTTCGTCGACCCGCCCCTGATGGACAAGGTCGAGGCCGCCCAGAAGGCCGGCAACCGCAAGCCGATCAAGACCTGGTCGCGCCGCTCCACCGTGACGCCCGTCTTCGTCGGCCTCAACCTCGAGGTCCACAACGGCAAGACCTTCGTCCCCGTCTACGTCACCGAGAACATGGTCGGCCACAAGCTCGGCGAGTTCGCGCCGACCCGCACCTTCAAGCAGCACACCACGCCGACCAAGAAGGCCGAGTGATCCCCGCGCCCTCCCGACGATGACCCGCACCGCCGCCAGCCTGCTCGCCTGCCTCGCCGCCGCCCTCGGCGCCGGGGAAGCCGCGCCCGGCCCGGCGGCCGCCCTCGGCCGCGCCGAGGTCGCCGAGGTCCGCGCCGGCGCGCACGCCGACCTGGTCGTCCTCGCGGGCGGCCACGCCGCCGGGCTCCGTCCCGGCATGGTCTGCGGCGTCTCCCGCCGCGGCCGCGACGTCGCCCGCGTCGTCGTCGCCGAGTCGCGCGAGACCCGCGCCGTCGCCCTCGTCCTGGCCGTCGCCCCCGGCGAGTCCATCCTCGCCGGCGACCTCGCCGAGGCCCGCGCCCATCCCCGCATCTAAGCATCGCAATCTCATGAACGTCCAAGCCACCACCCGCTACGCGCGCATGTCCCCCCAGAAGGTGCGCGAAGTCGCCCGCCAGATCCAGGGCATGCCCGCCGAGGAGGCCCTGCAGCTGCTGCGCTTCATCCCGCGCAAGTCGGCCCGCATCATCTCCAAGACCCTCGCGAGCGCCATCGCCAACGCCGAGAACAACCACAACCTGAGCTCGGCCGGCCTGATCGTCGCCTCCGCCACGGTCAACCAGGGCCCCGCCATCAAGCGCTTCCGCCCCGCCGCCCGCGGCTCCGCCCACCCCATCCTCCGCTCGATGAGCCACGTCAAGGTGGTCCTCGCCGCCAAGTAACCCCCACGCCTTCACCATGGGACAGAAAGTCAATCCTACCGGTTTCCGACTCGCGGTCCGCCGCAACTGGGAATCCCGCTGGTTCGCCGACAAGCGCACCTTCCCCGGCCTCCTCCGCGAGGACTACCGCATCCGCGAGTTCCTCCGCGAGAAGCTCCGCCAGGCCGCGGTGCCCCGCATCTTCATCGAGCGCGCCGGCTCCAAGGTCCGCGTCCGCATCTGGACCGCCCGTCCCGGCGTCGTCATCGGCCGCAAGGGCGACGAGCTCAAGAACCTCCGCGTCGAGATCGCCCAGGTCGCCGGCCGCAAGGAGGGCGACATCGCTCTCGAGGTCAACGAGGTCCGCCGCCCCGACCTGGTCGCCCAGCTCGTGGCCGAGAACATCGCCCTCCAGCTCGAGCGCCGCATCTCCTTCCGCCGCGCGATGAAGAAGGCCGTCCAGACGACCATGTCGATGGGCGCCGACGGCATCCGCCTCCGCCTCGGCGGCCGCCTCGGCGGCGCCGAGATCGCCCGCGTCGAGTCCGCCCGCGTCGGCCGCGTCCCCCTCCACACCCTCCGCGAGAACATCGACTACGGTTTCGCCGAGGCCCGCACCCTCTACGGCAAGCTCGGCATCAAGTGCTGGATCTGCTCCAAGGAGTCCGAGTTCTGAGCCCGACGCCACCCCAACCCTGAACGCACGCCACCATGGCCAATCTCCAACCCTCCCGCACCGCCTGGCGCAAGGCCAAGAAGGGCCGCATCCGCGGCAACGCCACCGCCTGCAACACCCTCGCCTTCGGCGACTTCGGCATCCAGTCCCTGGACCGCGCCCGCCTGCCCGCCAACCAGATCGAGGCCGCCCGCGTGGCCATCTCCCGCGCCCTCAAGCGCAAGGGCAAGCTCTGGATGCGCATCTTCCCCCACACCCCCGTGACGAAGAAGCCCGCCGAGGTCCGCATGGGTTCCGGCAAGGGCGGCGTCGAGTTCTACGTCGCCGTGGTCAAGCCCGGCACGATGCTCTTCGAGGTCAACGGCGTCCCCATCGCCGCGGCCCGCGAGGCCATGCGCCTCGCCGACACCAAGCTCCAGGTCCGCTGCCGCTTCGTCGCCCGCGAGGTGCTCGAAAAGTATTGATAACCCGGCCCGCGAGCCCCCTTAATCGACCTTTTTCCATGTCCAAGTTCACCCCCGGCAAGGCCGCCCCGGCCGCCTCCCTCCGCCCCCTCGCCGCCGCCGAGCTCGAGAAGCGCGTCCGCGAGGCCCGCGACGAGGCCCTCCAGCTCCGCCTCCGCCAGGCCGGCGGCCAGCTCGAGAACCCCGCCCGCCTCCGCGCCCTGCGCCGCGAGGTCGCGCGCTGCCAGACCCTCCTCCGCCAGAAGGCCGCCAAGGCCTGAGCCCCCTCACCAAGATGTCCGAAGCCAACCGTTCCGCCCGCAAGACGCTCGAAGGCGTCGTCGTCTCCCGCTCCGGCGACAAGACGATCAAGGTCGCCTTCCTCTACAAGGTGCCCCACCCCCTCTACGGCAAGGAGGTCAAGCGCCGCACCATCCTGCACGCGCACGACGAGGCCAACGCCGCCAAGCCCGGCGACAAGGTCGAGCTCATGCAGACCCGCCCCCTCTCCAAGACCAAGCGCTGGCGCGTCATCCGCGTGACCGAGACCGCCAAGGTGGCCCTCGGCGCCGCCGAGTGACCCCCCGGACGAACCCACGACCATGATCCAGCTCCTCACCCGCCTCGACGTCGCCGACAACACCGGCGCCAAGACCGTGGCCATGATCCGCCGCATCGGCCAGATCACCGACACCGCCGGCATCGGCGACGTCATCGTCTGCTCCATCAAGGACTCGACGCCCGACGCCACCGCCAAGAAGGGCACCGTCTCGCGCGCCGTCATCGTGCGCACCAAGGCCCCCATCCGCCGCGCCGACGGCAGCTACCTCCGCTTCGACAACAACGCCGTCGTCCTCCTGGACGCCAACGGCAACCCCCGCGGCACCCGCATCTTCGGGCCCGTCGCCCGCGAGCTCCGCGGCAAGAACTTCATGAAGATCATCTCCCTCGCCCCCGAGGTCCTCTGAACGCCATGGCCAAGACCGACATCAAGATCAACGACGAGGTCGTCGTCATCGCCGGCGCCCACAAGGGCAAGCGCGCGAAGGTCGTCTCCTACGACCGCGCCGCCGAGCGCGTCGTCCTCGACGGCGTCAACCTCGTGAAGCGCCACCTCAAGCGCACCCAGGACGGGCAGGGCGGCATCACCGAGAAGGCCGCCCCCCTCCACCGCTCCAACGTGATGCTGGGCTCCCTCTTCGACGCCCGCCGCGCCAAGAAGCCCGCCAAGACCCGCTAATCCCACCACCACCATGGCCCAGGCCGTCACCCCTTTCCTCAAGAAGCGCTACCTCGAGAAGGTCGTGCCCGAGCTGCGCAAGTCGCGCGGCTACGCGAACCCCCACCAGGTCCCCAACCTGGTGAAGATCACCCTCAACTCGGCCTTCGACGCCGAGGCCGACAAGTCGACCCGCGACGAGGTGGTCAAGGAGATCACCAAGCTCGCCGGCCAGAAGCCGGTCATCACCAAGGCCCGCAAGAGCGTGTCGAACTTCAAGGTCCGCGAGGGCATGCCCCTCGGCTGCACCGTGACCCTCCGCGGCGCCCGCATGTGGGACTTCCTCGCCCGCCTCACGCTCATCGCGCTGCCGATGATCCGCGACTTCCGCGGCGTCTCCAACCGCCTCGACGGCCAGGGCAACTACTCCCTGGGCATCGTCGACCACACCATCTTCCCCGAGACCCAGGCCGACGGCTCCCAGCGCGCCAACATCGGCCTCGACGTCTCCATCGTCACCACCGCGACCTCCGACGACGAGGCCCGCGAGCTCCTGCGCCTCCTCGGCATGCCCTTCCGCGCCGCGCAGAAGGCCGCCGAGACCGCCGCCCAGGCCTGAACCCCCGCCCTTAGAACACCATGGCCAAGCAGTCCGTCATCCAGCGCCAGCTCAAGCGCGAGCGCCTCGTCGCCAAGCACGCCGCCAAGCGCGCCGAGCTCAAGAAGACCCTCCTCGACCCCAAGGTCACGGACGAGGCCTTCTACGCCGCGCAGCGCAAGCTCGCCAAGCTCCCCCGCAACGGCTCCAAGGTCCGCCTGAAGAACCGCTGCGCCATCTCCGGCCGCCCCCGCGCCTACATCCGCAAGTTCGGCCTCTCCCGAATCACCTTCCGCGAGCTGGCCCTCTCCGGCCAGATCCCCGGCGTGACCAAGGCCTCCTGGTAACCCCCGGCACCCCCTCATCGACATGTCCGCATCCTCCGACACCCTGGGCGACTTCCTGACCGCCATCCGCAACGCCTCCAAGGCCGAGCGCGCCGTCGTCACCGCCCAGTGGTCCCGCCTCCGCGAGGAGGTCGCCCGCACCCTCGTCGAGTCCGGCTACGTCGCCTCCGCCCGCAAGGGCGAGCGCGACGGCAAGCCCGTCCTCGAGGTCACCCTCAAGTATGTCGGCGGCGCCCCCGCCATCACCGGCATCGAGCGCCTCTCCACCCCCGGCCGCCGCCTCTACGCGGGCGTGGCCGACGTCCCCAAGGTCATCGGGGGCATGGGCGTCACCATCGTCACCACCTCCCAGGGCGTCCTGACCGACGTCGAGTGCCGCCGCCGCAAGGTCTCGGGCGAGCTCCTCGCCAAGGTCTGGTAACCCGACCCAACCCACCATCTCCATGAGCCGAATCGGCAAGCAGCCCGTCACCGTCCCCGCCGGGGTCAAGGTCGCCCTCAGCGGCGCCACCGTCAACGTCGAGGGCCCCAAGGGCAAGCTCTCCCGCACCTTCCAGGGCGTCACCTTCGCCCTCGAGGGCAACGAGGTCCACGTCCGCGCCGCCGGCGACGACCGCCGCTCGGGCGCCCTCCACGGCACCGCGCGCGCCATCGTCCGCAACATGGTCGAGGGCTGCGCCACGGGCTACAAGAAGAACCTCGAGATCGAGGGCGTCGGCTTCAAGGCCATCCTCAAGGGCGACACGCTCGACCTCGCGCTGGGCTACTCCCACCCCATCCTCTACAAGATCCCAGCCGGCGTGAAGGTCACCGTGACCGAGAACGTCAAGATCGAGGTCTCCGGCCCCGACCGCCACCTGGTCGGCCAGGTCGCCGCCGACATCAAGCAGTACTACCCCGTCGAGCCCTACAAGGGCAAGGGCGTGCGCATCGTCGGCGAGTTCGTCCGCCGCAAGGAGGGCAAGAAGACCGCCTAAGGTCCCCTTTCCATGAGCAAGCCCTCCAACAAGGTCGCCCGCAAGCAGTCGCTCGCCGCGCGCCGCCGCGTCCGCCTCCGCCGCCGCATCCGCGGCACCGCCGAGCGCCCCCGCCTCGCGGTCAAGTTCACCCATCTGCACATCCACGCCCAGGCCGTCGACGACGACCAGGGCCGCACGGTCGCCGCCGCCAGCACGACCGAGAAGGAGTTCCGCGCCGCCAAGCTCCGCCCCAACGCCAAGGGCGCGGCCGCCTTCGGCCAGGCCTTCGGCGCCCGCGCCAAGAAGGCCGGCGTCGCCGCCGTGGTCCTCGACCGCGGCTCCCGCAGCTACCACGGCGCCGTGAAGGCGTTCGCCGACGCCGTCCGCGCGGCCGGCATCAACTTCTGACCGCACGCCTTCCATGAGCGAATCCACCCAGCCCGCCGCCACGCCCGCCCCCTCCGCCGAGGGCGCCGCCTCCGGCCCCCGCTCCGGCGGCCGCGGTCCCGGCCGCGGTCCCGGCGGTCCCGGCCAGCGCCGCGGACCCCGTCCTCCCCGTCGCGACGACCGTCCGGCCTCCCCCTACAACGAGAAGGTCGTCCACATCAACCGCTGCAGCAAGGCCACCAAGGGCGGCCGCCGCTTCAACTTCGCCGCGCTCGTCGTGGCGGGCGACGGCAAGGGCCGCGTCGGCATCGGC
>CAIPVK010000241.1 GCA_903868455.1 uncultured Opitutia bacterium | reverse complement strand
CGGGACTCATAATCCCTTGGTTCCGGGTTCAAGTCCCGGCGGGCCCACAGGGGGGCGGTCAGCGGTGGCAGCGGTAGCAGCGGTGGCAGCGGTGGCAGCGGGTCAGCGGTACGGCGGGGTTGGCGGATGATATAGCGGTACTAGCGGGCTAGCGGTAGTAGCGGTGCTAGCGGGGATGAACTCGCTGCGCTCGTTGCCGTTTCCAGCTTTTCCCAGCCCTTCCCAGCTCTTCCCAGCCATCGCCCCCTCTTTACTTTGAAATCTTCGATCTGGATTCTACCCCGGCGGAATCCGCGGCGTAGAACTCGCGTTGCTCGTTTCCTCCGCCTCCTCGTCATCCTCCGAATCCTCCCTAGGTAGGGGCGCCTCGCCGAGCCGCCCGCGGACGCCTCGGAGAGGCGTCCCTACCCGAGACGGTCCGCTCGGCGAGCGCACCCTACCCCGAACATCCCCGCTCAGAAGCCGAAGAACGCGCGCGCATTGGCCGTCGTCCTCGCCGCGAGCTCGCCGGGCTCCATGTGCAACACCTCCGCCGCCGTCGCGAGGGTCTCGCCGAGATAGGCCGGGCGGTTCTCGCGGCCCCGATGGGACAGGGGCGCGAGGTAAGGGGCGTCGGTCTCGAGCATCAGGTCGTCGGCGCCGAGCGAGGCCAGGGCCGCGCGGGTTACGGTCGACTTCGGATAGGTCAGGACGCCGGTGAAGGAGGCCCGCCCGCCTCGGCGACGGAGCTCGCGCGCGCACTCCACGCTCTCGGTGAAGCAATGGAAGACCACCTTGCGCCAGTCGACGCCGCTGGCATCGATCATCCGCACGCAGTCGTGGAAGGCCGAGCGCGAGTGGATGACCACCGGGCAGCCCAGCTCGTAGGCGAGGGCGAGTTGGCGGCGGAAGGCATCCTGCTGCCGCGCCTTGGACGCGGCGGCCGCCGACGGGTCCTCGGGCAAGCGGAAGTAGTCGAGACCGATCTCACCGATCGCCGCCGGCGCGGCCGCATCCGCGAAGAAGGGCGCGAGCGCGGTCACATCATCCTCCCACCCCTCGTCAACGTGGTTGGGGTGGAGACCGACGGTGTGGCGGACGTAGCCGGGGTTCTCAGCGGCGAGGTCGCGGTAGATCGACCAATCGGAAGGATCCGTGCCGATCGCCACCAGGGCGACCACGCCCGCCGCCTCGGCCTCGGCACGGTAGGCCGCGAAGGCACCGGCGCGGACGACGTCGGCGGGGTGGCAGTGGGAATCGATCAGGGAAGGGAGCACGTGGAAGGAGAATTCAGATGAACGAGTCCGAAGTAAAGGAGATGAAGGGGACGGGAGTAAGGGGAGATGAAGGGATTGAAGGGATTAAATGGGTGGAGAGGACTAAATAGGACAAAGGGGGTGGGGTGAGTGGGCGCGAATGCTTAGCGGTATCAGCGGTACTAGCGGTGCTAGCGGTACTAGCGGGGTTGAACTCGCTGCGCTCGTTGCCGTTTCCAGCTTTTCCCAGCCCTTCCCAGCTCTTCCCAGCCATCGCCCCATCTTTACTTTGAAATCTTTCATCTGAATTCTACCCCAGCGGTAGGAGCGGTTGGCGGGTCTGCTGGACAGCGGGGTCGGCGGGGTCCGCGGCGTAGAACTCGCGTTGCTCGTTTCCTCCGGCTCCTCCGTCTCCTCGTCATCCTCCGAATCCTCGTCTTTGCCCCGGTAGCTCATCCTCCGCCTCCTCCGCCTCCTCGTCATCCTCCGCTTCCTCGTCATCAGCCCTTCGCGTCCTCCCTGAGCAATCAACCCCGGCTGGGGGAGGTTGCGGCACGGGCGAGCGGGGGTGAGCATGGGGACCGTGGAATCCATCGGTAACATCCCCTCGCCGATAGCGCCCTGCTTCCCCCTGCAGGATGGCGGGGCCACCTTGACAGGTTGCAGTTATAGCAGATAATGGACGACATGACCACGACCAAGCTGGCGCCTCCTCGCGACCGACGTTCCCAAGCCACCTTAGGGCGACTCGCCGCGCTGAGACCCAACCGCCCCGGCGGCGCCAGCTTGGTCGACGGAAGGGGCGAGGCCATCGTCCTGCCGAGGGAAATGCTCGGTTTGCTCTCGACGGTAGCCGGTGAGCTCCAGGCGGGGCGGACGGTCCTCGTCGTCACCGGCGATGCCGAGCTCACGCCACGGGAAGCCGCGGGGCATCTGGGGATGTCGCGCCAGTTCCTCATGCGACTCCTCGACCAAGGCGCCCTGCCCTTCCATCGTGT
>CAIPVK010000240.1 GCA_903868455.1 uncultured Opitutia bacterium | reverse complement strand
CTCCTGCTCACGGCCATGGCGGCGCCGCAGTGCCTGGGTTATCTCCTGCTCGCCCACCGGGCCCACGAGCGTGGCTGGCGGCCGGCCCTGCTGATGGCGGCCGGACGGAACTCGCTCACCTGCTACGTGACGCAGGGGGTCCTCGCCGGCTGGGCCTTCGGCTCCTACGGGCTCGGCCTCTTCGACCGGCTCGGCGCGGCCGCCCTGCTCGGGCTTGCCCTTGCGGTCGCCTTGCTCGCCGCGCTCTCGGCCCTGCTGTGGGAGCGCCTGCTCGGCCGCGGTCCGCTCGAGATCCTGCTCGCCCGCCTGACCGGCTCCCGCGCCTAGGCCTCGGGGTCGAAGCCGTGGGTCGCGAGGAAGTCCTCGACCGCCCGGGTGAGCGTCGGTCGCATCGCAGCGGGGACGGCCCTGGCGCCCTCGGCCGCGCAGCTCAGGTAGCCCAGCTTGCGTCGCGCGTCCGCCGCGACGCCCCGGGACTCCGTCCATCGCTGGAGCAGGGCGGCGGCGCGCGCCCACTCCGGCCAATCCTCGCCGGCGCCGTCCGCCGCCTCGACCAGCGCGCAGAGCGGCAGCCCGCCGAGCAGGCGCAGGGCGGCGTCGGCGTCGGCCTCGCCCACCGCGGCGGCGAGCTTGGCGCGGTCGGTCATGTGCGGTAGCCGAGCGTCGGCGCGAGCCACTTCTCGGCCTGGGCGACGGTCCAGCCCTTGCGGCGGGCGTAGTCCTCGACCTGGTCGCGCTGGAGGTTGTCGACGTCGAAGTAGATCGAGCCCGGGTGCCCGAAGTAGAGGCCGGAGACGGACGCGGCCGGGTTCATCGCGAAGGACTCGGTGAGCGAGCAGCCGGCGGCGGTCTCGGCGTCGAGCAGCTTCCAGATGAGGGCCTTCTCGGTGTGCTCGGGGCAGGCGGGGTAGCCCGCGGCGGGGCGGCGCCCGGCGTAGGCCTCGTCGATGAGCTCCTGCACGGTGAGGCGCTCGGCGGGCGCGTAGGCCCAGAGCCGGGTGCGGACCTCGCGGTGCAGCCACTCGGCCGTCCCCTCCGCGAGGCGGTCGGCCAGGGCCTGCAGCAGGATCTCGCGGTAGGGGTCCTTTTCCTTGAAGGACTTCGCGTAGGCGTCGAGCTCGTGGCCGGCGCTGACGACGAAGGCTCCGAGGTGGTCGCCGGGTTGGTCGGAGACCAGGTCGGCGAGCGAGCGGCAGCGGTCGGTGGAGGGGCGGACGGCCTGGTCGCGCAGGAAATGGAAGTCGCCGAGCGCGGTCGACTGGGCGGCGTCGGCGAACACCCGGACGTCGTCCCCGACCCGGCGGGCGGCCCAGATGCCGGCCGCGGCGCGCAGCCGGACGCGGTCGTGGCGGATGAGGTCGTCGAGCTCGCGCCGGGCGTCGTCGAGCAGCTTGCGCGCCTCGGCGCCGTACCTCTCCGACGACAGGATCTTGGGGAAGGTCCCCTTGAGCGACCAGGTGACGAAGAAGGGCGTCCAGTCGATGATCTCGGCCACCGCGGCGACGTCGATCCGGTCGTAGGCCGTCACGCCGGGCTTGGCCGGCGCGCCCGGGGCGCGGCCGGCGGGGACCAGCGGTCGGGCGCGGGCCTCGGCCAGGGAGACGGAGGCCGCGGGGGCCTTGGACTCGTAGTCGGCGCGCACCTTGGCCTGGCGGGCCGCCAGCTCGGCCACGTAGGCGTCGCGCCGCTCGGGCGAGGCGAGGTCGGAGCAGACGGTCGTGACGAGCGAGGCGTCGGCCACGTGGACCACCGGCCCGCCGTGGCGGCCGGCGATCTTGATCGCGGTGTGCTCGCGCGAGGTGGTGGCCCCGCCGATGAGCAGGGGCTTGTCGATCCCGGCGCGCTTGAGGGCGTCGGCGACCGCCATCATCTCGTCGAGCGAGGGCGTGATGAGGCCCGAGAGCCCGATGAAGTCGGCCCCGGTGGCCTTGGCCTGCTCGACGATCCGGTCCGTCGGCACCATCACCCCGAGGTCGATCACCTCCCAGTTGTTGCAGGCGAGGACGACGCCGACGATGTTCTTGCCGATGTCGTGGACGTCGCCCTTGACCGTGGCGATGAGGAAGGTCCCGCGCTTGGAGCCGGCCGACTTCTCGGCGAGCAGGGCGGGCTCGAGGGCGGCGACGGCCGCCTTCATCACGCGGGCGGACTTCACCACCTGCGGCAGGAACATCTTGCCCGCGCCGAAGAGGTCGCCGACCACGCGCATGCCGGCCATGAGCGGGCCCTCGATGACCTCGAGCGGTTTCCCGAGGTCGCGCAGGGCCTCGAGGGTGTCGGCCTCGACGTGGGAGGCGTCGCCCTTCACGAGGGCGTGGCGCAGGCGCTCGGCCACGGGCAGCTCGCGCCAGGCGGGGTTCTCCGCCGCCTGGGCGGCCTCGCCCTTGTCCTTGGCGAAGCGGGGCGCGAGCGCGAGCAGGCGTTCGGTGGCGTCCGGCCGGCGGTTGAGGATGACGTCCTCGACATGCTCGCGCAGCTCGGGGTCAATCTCCTCGACGACCTCGATCATGCCGGCGTTGACGATGGCCATGTCGAGCCCCGCGCGGATGGCGTGGTAGAGGAAGACCGCGTGCATCGCCTCGCGGACGCGGTTGTTGCCCTGGAAGGCGAAGCTGACGTTCGAGAGG
>CAIPVK010000239.1 GCA_903868455.1 uncultured Opitutia bacterium | reverse complement strand
TGAAGAGATGAAGGACGAAAGGGACCAAGAGGACGAAGGGGACTAAAGGGATGAAGAGACTAGGGCTTAGGGGAATAGGGGTCTAGGGGAATAGGGGGCTAGAACCGCGAAGGGTGAGGTGGATTAGGAATCCGAGGGCGAACATGTGCCCTCCGCCTTTTTCAAAAGGACCCGAGCACAGCGAGGACTCGCCCGCGGACCCCGCGGACCCCGCCGACCCGCCCGCTCCCCACTCCCCTCACCCCATACCCCGCTCCCCACATCCCGCTCCCCACATCCCGCTCCCCTATCCCCCGTCTTTGTGTTTCTTTTCGTTCTTCGTTTTTCGCCCTCCGTCCCTTTAGTCCTCTTGGTCCCCTTCGTCCTTTACGCCCCCCTTTTATTCCCTTCATCCCTTCATCTCTTTAATCCCCCTATCCCCCTAGTCCCCCATTCCCCCATCCCCCTGCCCCCATGTCATCTCACCTTCAGCACCTCTTCGCCGAGCGCATCGGCGGCGCCAACTACGGCAAGTCCACCGCCATCTACAAGTTCGAGAAGATCAAGCGCGCCAAGGCCGCCGCCCGGAAGGCCAAGCCCGACGTCGCCCTGATCGACCTCGGCGTCGGCGAGCCCGACGAGATGGCCTTCCCCGCCGTCGTCCGCACCCTCCAGGCCGAGGCCGCCAAGCCCGAGAACCGCGGCTACGCCGACAACGGGGGCCCCGACTTCCGCCAGGCCGCCGCGCGCTACCTGCGCAACCTCTTCGGCGTGGAGGTCGACCCCGAGACCGAGGTGCTGCACTCCATCGGCTCGAAGGCCGCGCTCTCCATCCTGCCCGCCTGCTTCATCAACCCCGGCGACGTCGTCCTGATGACCGTGCCCGGTTACCCGGTCTTCGGCACCCACGCCAAGTACTACGGCGGCGTCGTCCACAACATCCCGCTCACCGCCGCCAACGGCTTCCTGCCCGACCTCGAGGCCGTCCCGGCCGACGTCCTCGCCAAGGCCAAGGTCCTCGTCCTCAACTATCCCAACAACCCGACCGGCGCCTGCGCCACGCGCGCCTTCTTCGAAAAGGTCGTCGCCTTCGCCAAGAAGCACCGCCTCGTCGTCATCCAGGATGCCGCCTACGGCTCGCTCCACTTCGGCGCCGAGCAGGTCTCCATCCTCCAGGTGCCCGGCGCCAAGGACGTCGCCCTCGAGCTCCACTCGCTCTCCAAGAGCCACAACATGACCGGTTGGCGCATCGGCTTCGTCGCCGGCAACGCCCTCCTCGTGAAGGCGTACGGCGATGTGAAGGACAACTCCGACTCCGGCCAATTCCTCGGCATCCAGAAGGCGGGGGCCGCCGGCCTCGACGAGGTCGCCATCCCCCGCGCCATCGCCGCCAAGTACTCGCGCCGCATGGACCTCCTCGTGGGCGTCCTCGCCAAGCTCGGCTTCCAGGTGCGCAAGCCCGGCGCCGGCTTCTTCCTCTACATGCCCGCGCCCAAGGCGGCCACCGGCCCCGGCGGCGCCCGCGTCGCCTTCGAGTCCGGCGAGGCCTTCTCGCAGTGGATGATCACCGAGCACCTCATCTCGACCGTCCCCTGGGATGACTGCGGCGCCTTCGTGCGCTTCTCCGTCACCTTCGTCTCGGACAAGGGCGAGGCGGGCGAGGCCGAGGTCGTCGCCGAGGTCGCCCGGCGCCTCTCCCCCTGGAAGTTCGAGTTCTGAGGCCGGGAGGCCCGTCCTTGACACCCGGGGCAAACACCTGTCTGCTCATCGCCCTTCGGCCGGATAGCTCAGTTGGTAGAGCAGGGGATTGAAAATCCCCGTGTCGTTGGTTCGATTCCGACTCCGGCCACCTCTTTGACGGCCCTCCTTCACCGGAGGGCCGGTTTGTTGGCGGGGAGCGTGGAGCGGGGAGTGGGGAACGGGGCGGGCAGGGCCCTTCAATCCATCCGCCTCCCATAATCCCTTCATCCTTTAATCCCTTCATCCCTTCATCCATTAATCCGTCCAGGCCCCCATTCCCCCGCTCCCCGCTCCCCGCACCTCGCCCCCCGCACCTCGCTCCCCGCACCTCGCCCCCCGCTCCCCGCTCCTCGCCCCCATGCTCCTCGCCCGCACCGTCCCCGAGCTCCGCGCCGCGGTCGAGGCGGCGCGCGCGGCCGGCAAGGCCGTGGGCCTCGTGCCCACCATGGGCTGCCTGCACGAGGGACATCTCTCGCTCGTCGACCTCGCCCGCTCGCGCGCCGCGTTCACGGTCGTGTCGATCTTCGTCAACCCGACCCAGTTCGGACCCAAGGAGGACTTCGCGCGCTACCCCCGGCCCTTCGAGGAGGATTGCCGGCTCTGCGCGGCGCGCGGGGTCGACGTCGTGTTCGCGCCGGGCGCGGACTTCTACGCGGCCGACGCCTCGACGTGGGTCGAGGAGACCGCCGTCTCGCAGGGGCTCTGCGGCGAGCATCGCCCCGGCCATTTCCGCGGCGTCGCCACCGTCGTCCTCAAGCTCCTCAACGCCGCGCGCGCCGACGTCGCCGTCTTCGGGCGCAAGGACCTCCAGCAGCTCGCCGTGATCCGGCGCCTCGTCCGCGACCTCGACGTCCCCGTCGAGATCCTCGAGGCGCCGACCGCCCGCGATTCCGACGGCCTGGCCATGAGCTCGCGCAATCGCTACCTCTCGCCCGCCGAGCGCGCCGCCGCCCTCGTCATCCCCGCGGCCTTGGCCGCCGCCGCGTCGCTCGCCCGCGCCGGCGAGCGCGACCCCGCCAAGGTCCTCGCCGCCGCCCGCGCGCGGCTCGCCGCCGAGCCCGGCCTGCGCCTGCAATATCTCGAGCTGGTCGACGCCGACACTCTGCGTCCCGCTCCCGCCGCCGAGCCCGGGCGCGCGGTCCTCGCCGTCGCCGCCTTCGCGGGCGCGACCCGGCTCATCGACAACCTCGCGCTCTGACCGGGGCTCAGCGCCGGATGAGCTTCCAGTAGGAGAAGCGGTCGCCGTGGACGATCGGGGGCGGCGGCGTCGTGTCCACGCCCCAGTCGAGCAGCTCGACCCGCTTCCGCTCCGTGTCCGTCTCCGAGCCCTTGCGCTGCACCATCGTCCATTCCGCCCGAACGACGCCGAAGGGAACCGTCGCGTCGCGCCAGGTCGTGCCCTCGATGGTGGTGAAAATGGCCCGCATCAGCGGAGGGTCCAGCGAGAGCTCGCCCCGCATCGCCTGCCGCTCGCAGCGTCTCGCCCGCCCCTTGCCGTCCTTCGCCTCCTCCGCGCCGCCCGGGGTGTAGGTCCACTTGTCGCGCATCTCGACGA
>CAIPVK010000238.1 GCA_903868455.1 uncultured Opitutia bacterium | reverse complement strand
GGGCGGACGCGCGCGGCGGGCGCGGCGGGGCGCGGCGGCCGGGACGGGCGGCGGCGCGGCCTCCGCCTCCTCGGGCGCGGAGAAACGTCCGGCCGCCCAGCGCAGCAGGGCGATCAGGCCGGCGACGAGGAGGAGCTCCACGGCTCAGGCCTTGGGCGCCTCGCCCGTCCCGGCGATGCCGCGGCGCATGTCGGTGTCCGAGCGGAGGTTCTCCATGCGGAAGAAGTCGAGCGCGCCCATCTTGCCGTTGCGCAGGGCCTCGGCGAGGGCGAGCGGGACCTGGGACTCGGCCTCGACGACGCGGGCGCGCATCTCGGCGACGCGGGCCACCATCTCCTGCTCGAGGGCGACGGCGGCGGCGCGGCGGATCTCCGCCTCGGCCTGGGCCATGTTCTTGTTGGCGTTGGCCTGGGCCTCCTGGAGCATCGCGCCGACATTGTCGCCGACGTCGACGTCCGCGATGTCGATGGAGAGGATGTCGTAGGCGGTGCCGGCGTCGAGGCCGCGCTCCAGCACGGTCTTGGAGATGCGGTCCGGGTTCTCGAGCACGACCTTGTAGGAGGCGGAGGAGCCGATGGTCGTCACGATGCCCTCGCCGACGCGGGCGATGATGGTCTCCTCCTGGGCGCCGCCGACGAAGCGCTCGAGGTTGGTGCGGACGGTCACGCGGGCCTTCACCTTGACCTGGATGCCGTCCTTCGCGACGGCGTCGATGGTGCCGCGGCCGCTGGCGGGGTTGGGGCAGTCGATGACCTTCGGGCTGACGGAGGTGAGGACGGCCTCGAGCACGGACTTGCTCGTGCCGCGCGTGGCGATGTCGATCGCGCAGGCGCGCTTCCAGTCGAGCGGGATGCCGGCCTTCTGCGCCGCGATGAGGGCCTGGACGGTCTGGACGATGTTGCCGCCGGCGAGGTAGTGCGCGTCGATCATGTCGACCTCGATGGGCAGCCCGGCCTTGTGGGCGGCCACGCGGGCGTCGACCACCACGGCGTAGGGCACGCCGCGCAGGCGCATGCCGACGAGGTCGCCGAGGCCGGTGCCGGCGCCGGCCAGCTGGGCGCGGGTCCAGACGGGGAGGAAGCCGAGGGAGAAGAGGACGAGGAGGCCGAGGGCGCCGAGGGCGACGTAGGCGAGGAGCTTGAGGATGAACGGGTCCATGGGAAAGGGTCAGCGGCGGCGCACGACGACGCCGTGGGCGGTGGCCTCGGTCACGACCACGGCGGCCCCGCGGTCGAGGAAGCCGTCGGCCGAGGTCGCCTCGACGCGGCGGCCGGCGACCTCGACGTTGCCGGTCGGGGCGAGCGCGGTGAGGGCGACGCCCTCGCGGCCGACGAGGGCGGCGTGCGCGGCGGCGCCGGGGACGGCGGAGCCGGTGTCGACGGCCGGGCTGGCGAGGCCGGCCTGGCGCGCGAGGCCGGGCATGAGGCGGCGGAAGAGGACGAACTCGGCGGCCACGCCGCCGACGAAGACCGCGGCGAGCAGCAGGAACTCGCCGAGGCCGTGCGAGGCGGCGAGCGCGAGGCCCGCGAGGCCCAGCAGGGCGCCGACGGCGCCGATGACCGCGCCGGGGAGGACGAACTCGGCGGCGATGAGCAGGAGGCCGCCCAGGACCAGGGCGAGCGGGAGGCTGGGGCCGGCGAGATCCATGGAAGGGAGGAAGCCCCGGCGGCGGGGGATGTCCACTTTTTCCGACCCGCCGGGGCTTGCCGCGGGGCCCGGTCGCGGGCAAGGTCGAGCCATGCCCGCCAAACCCGCCAAGCGTCGCCACCGACCCGTCCGCGAGGCCCACGAGGTGGTCGAGGACGCCCTCCGGCTCGCCGGCGACCAGGCCGTCGCCGCCGGCCGCACGCGCCAGTCCGCCCACGCCGAGATCGCCCGCCGGCTCGGGGTCTCACCCTCCCTGCTCTACAAGTGGCGCGAGGCGCCGGCGGAGGGCAGCGGGCAGCCCAACCCCTTGGAGCGGACGGTCGGCCTGATGGAGGCGACGGGCGACCCGCGCGTCATCGAGTGGCTCTGCCAGCGCGCGGGCGGGCGCTACGAGACCGAGGCGCAGGAGACCGAGCCCGACCTGGGGCGCGCGGCCAACGCCCTCGTGCGCGACTTCGGCCTGCTCATCGCCGACGTGGTCGGCGCGGCGGAGGACCGCAAGATCGACCCGGACGAGAGCCGGGCCCTGCGCGCCCGCTGGGATCGCCTGCGCACGCGGGCGGAGTCCTTCGTGCGGACTTGCGAGAAGGGCGGCTACGGCCAAGGTGCCTGAGATGGAGCCCCTCGAGATCCGCCCCTACGGCGACCCCGTGCTCCGCGCCAAGGGCGAGCCCGTGCGCGCGTTCGGCGAGCCCGTGCGCGCCCTCGCCGACCGCATGCTCGCCGCGATGCGCGCGGCGCGCGGCATCGGCCTGGCGGCCCCGCAGGTCGGCCTCTCGCTCCAGCTCTTCGTGGTCGACACCGGCCACGACCCGGAGCCGCTCGAGCTCGACGGCCGGCCCGTGGCCGACCCGCGCTCGGTCATGCCCCTCGTCCTCGCCAACGCCGAGGTGACCGTGCTGCCCGGCGAGGAGGAGCGCATGGAGGAGGGTTGCCTCTCCTTCCCCGGCATCCGCGGCGACGTCGCCCGCGTCGAGCGCGTGTCGGTCGCCTTCCGCGACGCCGACGGCCAACCCCGGACCCTCGTGGCCTCGGGGCTGCTCGCCCGCTGCATCCTGCACGAGCACGACCATTGCCAGGGCGTCCTCTTCATCGACCGCATGGTGCCCGCCCACCGCCTCCGGGTGGAGCCGAAGGTGCGGCGCCTGCTGCGCGAGACCCAGGCGTCGCGCCGCTGATCAGCGCGGCTTGGCGACGGGGGCCTCGGTCGACTCCACCTTGAGGGAGAGGCGGCCGACGGGCACGGCGCGCGAGCCGGGGGCCGTCGGGACGGACTCGAGCTGGAAGGCGCGCTCGCCGGCGGGGGCGCCCGCGACGGGCTTGATCGACCACAGCGCGTTGGCGCGGACGGGGAGCGAGGCGACGCCGAGCGAGGCCAGGGCGTCGTCCGCCCAGACCGACACCTGACCGAGGCGGTGGCAGACATGGCGCAGGAGCGAGGCGCCGAGCGCGGGAGCCTCGGGCGCGTAGCCGAGGCGCCAGGAGGACGAGGCGGCGAGGCGCGGGAGGAAGCTCCGGTCGTCGCGCAGCGTCAACGAGGCGCGGCGGGGGACGGCGTCGCCGCGGGGCGAGCAGAGGAAGGCCTCGGAGGCGAGGAGCCGGAGGGAATGCGCGTCGGCGACGCGGATGAGGACGACGGACAGGTCCTCGGAGAGGGCGTGGACCTCGCCCCAGGCGAGCGCCACCTGGCCGGGCGCCTCCGCGCCGGCGTCGGCCTCGGCGAGGCGCACGGGGCGCGCGGCGTCGGGTCCGGGCGAGAGGCGGTAGCCGCCCTCGGGCACGGACTGGAGATACTCGCGCTCGGCCTGGGCCTTGGTCCAGGCGCCGCGCAGGTCGGCGGTGAGCTCCTCGCCGCGCGCGGCGCGGCCGGAGGCGTCGAAGGTCCAGACGCCGAGGACATGGTGGCGGGTGGCGCCGGCGTCGCGGGCGGCCTTGATGCCGCGGACCGCGGCGACGAGCGCGCCCTCGGACCACGACTGCGAGCCGAGCTCGGAGGCGGCGCTGACGGTCTTGGTCTGGTCGGCGAGGCGGGCGGCGGCGACGGCGCGGAGCCGGTCGAGCGTCAGGTTGGCCCGGGCCATCGCCTCCTCGCCCTCCTTCTGGATGGCGAGGCCGCGCTGCTTGGCGGCCTCGGGCGACTCGCCGCCGGAACCCTTGAGGGGGACGCGCGGCGTCTCGGCGATGCTCTTGCCCTGGGCGGCGCGGTTGCGGCCGCTCTCGTAGGCGCCGCGGGCGCGCGACCACTCGCCGAGCTCGCCGCCGCGCAGGAGCGCGGGGACGTCGGCGTCGGCGATGCCGAGCGCGGGCTGCGGCGCGGCGGGGGCGGCCGAGAGGACGGCGGCCAGCAGGATGGGCAGGAGGCGCCGCACGGCTCAGTTCTCGTCGAACTTGCGGGCGAAGAGGGCCTCCATCTCGTCCAGCAGCGCCGCGGCGCCGACGCCCGAGCAGGCGAAGCGGAGGCGGCTGCCCTGTCCGGCGGCGAGCATCATCAGGCTCATGATGCTCTTGCCGTTCACCGTCTCGTCATCCTTGGAGACCTGGAGGTCGACGTCGGGATAGCGGTTCGCGAGGCGCACGATCTGGGCGGCCGGGCGGGTGTGGATCCCCATCTTGTTCTGGACGACGAGCTCGCGGGTGACGGGCGGGGTGGATTCGGGCATGGCAAAGGGTGGGAGGTCTCCCGGGTGGGAAACGAAAAAGGGCGGGGTGAGGCCATTTGGGTCAAGGAAATAGCCCGGGGCAATCCGGAACGACCCCGGCCCGCGCGCCCGAGCGCTTGACCTTGGCCGCGGCGGGCCCTCCAATGACCCTTCAGCACCACCGTGGCCAAGCCCATCGCCCTCACCCATCCGGAGTCCCTCAAGCGCCCCCCCGGGCCCTCGGCCTTCGCGAAGGACCCCGTCAACGCCGCGCTGACCAAGGCGGACAAGGTCAAGCTGTACACCCAGATGGCCCGGATCCGGCACTTCGAGCAGCGCTGCATCCGCACCTACCAGCAGGGCAAGATCGGGGGGTTCCTCCACCTCTACGTGGGCCAGGAGGCCATCGCCGCCGGCACCCTCTCCGTCCTGGGCAAGGACGACCACCTCATCACCGGCTACCGAGACCACGGCCACGCCCTGATGGTCGGGATGGACATGAACAGCTGCATGGCCGAGCTCCAGGGCAAGGTCACCGGCTGCTCCAAGGGCAAGGGCGGCTCGATGCACTACTTCGCCCCCGACAAGAACTACTGGGGCGGCCACGGCATCGTCGGCGGCCAGGCCCCCCTCGGGGCCGGCATCGCCTACGCCCTGAAGTACAAGGGCCTGAAGGGTTGCTGCCTCGCCTACATGGGCGACGGCGCGGTCAACCAAGGCGCCGTCCACGAGGCCTACAACCTGGCGGCCCTCTGGGACATCCCCGTCATCTTCGTCATCGAGAACAACGGCTACTCCATGGGCACCTCCCAGGAGCGCTCCTCCGCCCACCCCGGCTCGCTCGCCCAGCGCGCCGAGGGCTACGGCATGGACTGGGACCTCGTCAACGGCCACGACCTCTACGAGGTGCGCGCCAAGACCGCCGCGGCCGTCAAGCGCGCCCACGAGAAGTCCCGCCCCACCATCCTCGAGATCTTCACCTACCGCTACTTCGGCCACTCCATGGCCGACCCGGACAAGACCTACCGCGACAAGGACGAGATCAAGGACTACCGCGAGAACAAGGACCCCATCAAGCTGTGGGAGAAGACCCTGCTCGACGAGGGCGTGCTCGACGCCGCCACCATCGCCTCCGTGAACGAGGCCGCCATGGACGAGGCCGACAAGGCCGCCGCCTTCGCCGACGAGTCCCCCTACCCCGAGGTGTCCGACATCACCAAGGACATCTACTGGGAGGAGGACAACCGCGGCCCCGCGACCAACTCGCGCGGCACCATCATCTTCGGCGACTGATCCCATGCCCGTCCTTTCCTACCGTGAAGCCATCCGCGCCGCCCTCCGCGAGGAGCTGAGGCGCGACGAGAACGTCGTCGTGATGGGCGAGGAGGTCGCCCAGTTCAACGGCGCCTACAAGGTGACCGAGGGCCTGCTCAAGGAGTTCGGCCCCAAGCGCGTGGTCGACACCCCCATCTCCGAGGCCGGCTTCATCGGCGTCGGCATCGGCGCCTCCATGCTCGGCATCCGCCCGGTGATGGAGCTCATGTTCTGGTCCTTCAGCTACGTGGCCTTCGACCAGATCGTGAACAACGCGGGCAACATCCGCTACATGTCCGGCGGCCTCATCAACTGCCCCATCGTCATCCGCGGCCCCGCCAACGGCGGCACCAACGTCGGCGCCACCCACTCGCACACGCCCGAGGCCATCCTGGCCTCCCACCCCGGCATCAAGGTCGTCTGCCCCGCCACGCCCTACGACGCCAAGGGCCTGATGAAGGCCGCCATCCGCGACAACGACCCCGTGTACGTGATGGAGAACACCATCCTCTACAACGACAAGGGCGAGGTGCCCGACGAGGACTACGTCATCCCGCTCGGCGTCGCCGACGTGAAGCGCGAGGGCACGGACCTCACCATCGTCGCCCACGGCCGCGCCGTCATCACCTCCCTCAAGGCCGCCGAGATCCTCGAGCGCGACCACGGCGTCTCGGTCGAGGTCGTCGACCTCCGCTCCATCCGCCCGCTCGACGAGGAGACGGTGCTCGCCTCCGTGCGCAAGACGCACCGCGTCCTGCTCGTCGAGGAGAACAAGCCCTTCTGCGGCGTCGACGCCCAGCTCGCCTACCTCATCCAGGCCAAGGCCTTCGACGACCTCGACGCCCCGATCGGCCGCGTGTCGTCCATCGACGCCCCGCAGATCTACAGCAAGCCCCTCGAGGACATCCAGATCCCCAACCCCGACCGCGTGGTCGAGGGCGCGCTCAAGGTCCTCGCCTGACACCCCGACCCCCTCATCACCATGGCCGACATCATCGACATGCCCAAGCTCTCCGACACCATGACCGTCGGGACCTTGGTCAAATGGAACGTCAAGGAGGGCGACACCCTCGCGTTCGGCGACATCCTCTGCGAGGTCGAGACCGACAAGGCGACGATGGAGGTGCAGAACACCATCCCCGGCGTCCTGCTCAAGACCTACGCCGCCGCCGGCGCCCAGTTGCCCGTCGGCGCGCCCATCGCCGCCATCGGCAAGAAGGGCGAGGCCGCCCCCGATCCCGCCGCCAAGAAGGCCCCCGCGGCCAAGGCCGAGGCGCCCGCCAAGGCCGAGAAGGCCAAGCCCGCCGCCGGCGTGCCCGCCATCCCCGAGTCGACCGGCGTCTCCTGCGCGCCCCAGGCCCTGGCCTCCGGCGACCGCGTCGCCGCCTCCCCCTACGCCAAGCGCATGGCCGCCAAGGCCGGCGTGAACGTCGCCGCGCTCTCGGGCACCGGCCCCGGCGGCCGCGTCGTCGCCAACGACGTCCTCGCCGCCGCCTCGTCGACCCCCGCCGCGCCCGCCGGCCCGGTGAACGTCGCCGTGACGCCCCCGGCCGACGGCAAGGGCATCCAGCCCGACGCCGACGTCGCCGTCTCCGGCATGCGCCAGACCATCGCCCGGCGCCTGCTCGAGTCGAAGGTCACCGTCCCCCACTTCTACCTCGAGACCGAGGTCGACGCCGCCCCGCTGCTCGCCCTGCGCGAGACGCTCAACAAGCGCCTCGCCGAGGCCGCCGGCAAGGACGCCAAGGACGCGCTCAAGCTCTCGGTCAACGACTTCATCCTCAAGGCCTCGGCCGAGGCCCTGCGCCGCGTCCCCGCGGTCAACGCCTCCTGGGCCGGCACCAGCATCCGCACCCACGGCGCGGTCCACCTCGCCTTCGGCGTGGCGCTCGAGGACGGCCTCGTGACGCCCGTCGTGCGCGACGCCCAGGCCAAGTCGCTGCGCGAGGTCGCGCTCGACGCCAAGGCCCTCATCGCCAAGGCCCGCTCGAAGAAGCTCACGCCCGCCGAGATGTCGGGCTCGACCTTCACGGTGACGAACCTCGGCATGTACGGCGTCACCGGCTTCTTCGGGATCATCAACGTCCCCAACGCCGCGATCCTCTCGGTCGGCGCGACCGTCGCCAAGCCGGTGGTCGACGCCCAGGGCCGCATCGTGGTCGGGCAGCGCATGGTCATCGGGCTCTCCGGCGACCACCGCGTCGTCGACGGCGCCAACGGCGCGCAGTTCCTCCAGGCGCTCAAGCAGCTCCTCGAGGAACCCGCGCTGATGATGCTGTGAGGTTCGCTGTCTCGCGGTTCCGCTGATTCGCTGTCTCGTCAGGTAGGATCATGGCCAAGTCCATGACCTAACCTGCCATTTCTGCGGTGACTGCGGTGACTGCGGGCGTGAACTCGCTACCGCTCGTCACCTCCGAGATTCCGTGCTTCCGTGCAGTGCGATTACCCGCGCCCCCGGCAGTCAGAGCAACCGCACCGACGACAGGCCGCCGTCGATGCGGAGGACCTGGCCGGTCATGAAGCCGCTGCCGGGGCCGAGGAGATGCTCGGCGGCCTCGGCAATCGCCTCGGCGTCGCCGACGCGCTGGAGCGGGTGGCGCTTCGCGGCGGCGGCGCGGCGCGTCTCATCGGCGAGCAGGTTGCCCGCGAGGGGCGTGTCGGTGAGCGAGGGGGCGATGACGTTCACCCGCACGTGCGGGGCCCACTCCGCGGCGAGCGAGCGGGCGAGGCCCTCGACAGCGCCCTTGGCCGCGGCGATGCTCGCGTGCATCGGCATGCCCTGGGCCACGGCCACCGTCGAGAAGAGCACGACCGAGGCGGAGCCCGAGGCGCGCAGGGCGGGATGGGCCGACTGCAGGGCGGCGACCGCGCCGAGGAGGTTGACGCGCAGGTCGCGCAGGAAGTCGTCGGCCGTGAGACGTCCGAAGGACTTGAGGGTGATCGTGCCCGGGCAGTAGACGATACCGTCGAGGCGCTCGGGCCAGCTCAGGGCGGCGGGCGACTCGGCGTCGAAGGGCTGGGTCGGGATGCCGAGCGCGGCGAGCGGCTCGGGGTGGCGCGCGGCGGCATGGACCGAGTGGCCGGCGGCGACGAGCCGCTTGGCGAGGGCGAGGCCGATGCCGGAATTGCCGCCGATGAGCGCGTAGGTGCGGGACATGCCAGGTAGGGATGGGAGGAAGGAGGCGGGGTCAAGGGATGGGGGAAGATTTCAAAGGGTTGGAAAGGTTCCGGTCATTGCTGCGGTGACTACGGTATCTGGGGGCGAGAACTCACCGGCACTCGTTGCCTCCGTGATTCCGGGCTCACGCGCCTCCGTGCCGCTGCGAAGCCGTGAAGCTATTCCGACGGCGAATGCGTGGGGCTGGGACAAACAAAAGGCCCCGCTTTTTCACGTGGCCTTCGCAGGAACCGGGGACTGCCGGCTTACTTCGCGGACCTGCGGCGGCGGATCGCCGCGCCGGCGAGCGCCAGGCCACCGAGAATCAGGCCGTAGGTGGAGGCCTCGGGGACGGCGCCGGCGAAGGTGCCCGTGCCCGCGGGGTCGCCGCCGAGCGCCCATAGCGGGTAGCGGCTGGGCGCGCCTTGCAAGGAGAGCACGATGCGGTCGAAACCCGTCGCGTTGGCGTAGTCCACCTGGCCCTCGTCGTAATACAGGGGATTGGTCGAGCCGAAGACACCGGAGCCGACAAACGTGGACCCGAGGTAGGCCTCGGCGAGCAACGAGGTGGAGCCCGTGAGGCCCTCGGCGGCGAAGTTGATGCGGAAATGGTCGATCACACCGCTGAACTCGAGCACGGCGGCGGCGGTGGCATCGCCGGCAAAGGTGACGCTGTAATACAGCATCGGGATGCCGTCCTGCCCGTAATTCTGAGGGTAGACGTAATAGGAGCCGACCGAGACGTCGTTGATGAAGGCCACCGGGCCGTTCAGGTTCTGGAAATAGCCCTGCCTGAAGAGCTCCGGAGGCATCGCGCTGACATCCAGATTGCCTAGGTAGTCGAGGATCCAGGGGTATTCCCGGGCGAGAGGCTGGTTTAGCACATCAAAGGTCCCGCTGGTCAGGGACAGGGCGGCGGTGATACCGCCGCCGGCGGCGTTGCCCAGCGTCGCGGTGGCGAGGTCGTCCGACACCCGTGCGGCATCGATGTCGGGATAGAAGAGCACCGAGCCGCGGGCGGTTGCGGCCAGGACGAGCAGGGAAAGGACCCGCGGCATGCGGGCAAGCCAGCCACGACGCCCCGCCCTGTCAATCGTCCGGGGCCGAGGGTGCTGCCGAAACAGGGGCTGGCCCCCTTGCCTTTCCGCATCTTTGGAATCCCCCATAGCCATGGCCCTCCCGCCGACCTTCACCCCGACTCGCCAGGCGGCGCTGGCGAGGCTGGAGGCCTATCTGCCCGCGGCCGGGCGCTATGGCGCGGAGCGCAACTTCGTGCGCCCCGGCCACGACAATGTCTCGCGGCTCTCGCCCTGGCTGCAGAAGCGGCTAATCCGCGAGGAGGAGGTCGTGGCGGCCGTCCGCGCCCGGTGGTCGTTCGAGGCCGTCGAGAAATTCGTGCAGGAGGTCCACTGGCGCACCTACTGGAAGGGCTGGCTCGAGCAGCGCCCGGCGGCATGGACGCGCTGGCAGGCCGCGGTGCCGCGCCGCCGCGACGGCCTCGCGGGCGAGCGGCGCGCCGACTGGGAGGCGGCGCGGGAGGGCCGCACGGGCATCGACGGCTTCGATGACTGGGCGAGGGAGTTGGTCGCGACCGGCTACCTGCACAACCACGCGCGGATGTGGTTCGCCTCGATCTGGGTGTTCACCCTGCGCCTGCCCTGGGAGCTCGGCGCCGACTTCTTCCACACGCACCTACTGGACGCCGACGTGGCGAGCAACACGCTGTCGTGGCGCTGGGTGGCCGGGCTGCAGACCGCGGGGAAGACCTACCTCGCGCGCGCCGACAACATCGCGAAGTATACGGACGGACGTCACCGACCGGCGGCGCATCGGCTGGCGACCGAGGCCTTGGCGCTGTCCGAGGAGCCGCTGCCCAAGGTGGCGGCATGGGTCCCCGCGCCCGCGGCCGCCGAGCGCGGGCGCGCCGGACTCTGGCTGCACCCCGAGGACCTGTCGGCGGAGATCGGGGAGCTCGCGGATGCGCGGATCGAGGCAATCAACGCCATCTGGCCCGCCGGCATGGCCCGCGAGGTCGGCTGGGCGCCCGCCGTCGAGGCTTGGACGCGCGCCGCGCTGGGAGACGGCGCGGAACGGGCTGGACGACGCTTCGGGGCGCCGGTCGCGGCGGGGGAGACGTCCGATGTCGCCGAAGCGGTCGCCGAATGGGCCAGGGTGGCGGGGCTCGACACCGTCATCGCGTACCGTCCCTTCGTCGGCCCCTGGCTCGCCAAGGGCTTGGCGGTCGAGGCCGCGCTTGCGAGGGTGGGCGTCCGGATGGAATGGCGGCGGCGGGCGTGGGACGCGACGCACTTCCCGCACGCGACGCGCGGTTACTTCCCGTTCTGGGAACGCATCCGATCGGCGGGTTGAGGTGCCCGCGGTCGGCGATGCCGACGCGTGTATTCCGTGCCGGCGAACGCCCTCGCGTCAGAATCAAGCGAAAGGCCCCGCTTGCGCGGGGCCTTGTCACCGGACTTTTCTTGCGATGCTTACTTCGCGGCCTTGCGGCGGCGGATCGCCGCGCCGGCGATGGCCAAGCCGCCGAGGATCAGGCCGTAGGTGGAGGGTTCGGGGACGGGGGTGCCGGCGATGATGAGCGTTGCCAGGCCACCGTTGATCGGATCCTCCCATCGACCGACTTGAAAGACGCTGAAGTCCTGGTCAAGCGTCACGGAGCCGGTCGCGTCACCGACAAAGCCCCAGGAGTCGCCAGCGGAGTAAGGCAACCATCCGTTGGGGTTGAATTCCGTCACGGGGCCGCTCAACGTCGTGATCTCGACGAGGCTGAACTTGTTGGCGGGATTGCCGCTGGAACCGAAGGCGAACTGGTCGATGCCCAAGGTGATGTCCTGGGTGTAATTCTTTATGTACAATCCCGGGACGGACACAGCGTGGGTGACATAGTAGCCAAGCGAGGGAATGGCATCGGTGCCGATCACGGCCTGGCCAGGGCGGGCGTAGACATTGCTCCCCCTGGTGGCGGTGATATAGGGGTTGGACGTGAGGGGCGCCAGGTAGACATCGCCCGTCCGCTCCCAGGTGAGGAGAGTGGAGGCGCCGCCATTGGCGGAGCTCAAGGTGACGGTGAAATTCCAGTCATAGGCGCTCGCGGATGCGGCAGCCAAGACCGGCACGGCGAGCAGGAG